>JBDTCL010000022.1:0-3726 GCA_039923595.1 Antricoccus sp.
GTCATTACCTACTTGATCACAGCTGCTCGGAAGCCAAAGCAACGCGTTATCGGGCTTTTTGTTCTGGTACCAGTCGTTATTATTCTGGTTCTCGCCGGTCTGAAGCTCTATACCCAGGCCGCGCCAGTTGTGGCTGCTCTGCGTTCGTACTGGCTCGCCATCCACGTGACGGCAGCGGCAATTGCCAGCGGCATCTTCCTGGTCAGTGCCGTCGCCAGTGCGCTTTATTTAGTCAAAGTGCGCCACGAAGCCAAAGAAGCTGCGGCCGGCGGCTATCTGCCATCTCGGATCGCCGGTTCGCTGCCCTCATCTACGGCGCTCGATCGGCTCGCTGCACGTACCGTCACCTTTGCATTTCCGATCTGGACGTTTGCGATCATCTGCGGTGCGATCTGGGCTGAATCGGCCTGGGGTCGTTACTGGAACTGGGATCCCAAGGAGACCTGGGCATTTATCTCGTGGGTCGTCTATGCCGGTTACCTCCACGCTCGCGCCACCGCAGGCTGGAAGGGGCGGAAGGCCGCCTATTTAAATTTGCTGGCCGCCTCCACCATGCTATTTAACTTCGTGATCGTTAATACCGTGATCTCCGGTCTGCACTCCTACAGCGGCCTGAGTTAAACAATCGTTTGGGCACGTCATGATTGCCCAGCTCACGCTGACCCAAGTGATCTACGCGTCGGTGAAACGGGTCGGTTTTCCGTGTTCAGGAGCGCTACGCACGATAATGCTGCGGGTGCTGCCCGCTACCTGCTACCTGAACGCGGCAGATTGCCACCGGCCGTCCTCACCGGAAACGGCTATAACCAGGTCTGACCAGATCTAACCTAGTTTCGCTGTAGCGATCTGGGCACATTAGCGCGTCGTGGATGGCGGCTCTTGGCCGACCTTAGCCCTCAGGGGAGCAGTTGCCTCAAGGGCCGCAACGTTCTTAATGAGAATGACCCCAACGCAAATGGGACCCTTCAAAGAGGGTCCCATTTTTCTTAAGCAGGTGATCTATTGACCGACCGTGCGAGCGCTGATCAAACCGGCTGTGGGTCATCCTCTCCGGTTTTGGATTTGCCAATCTTGCGACCTAACTCGCGCAGAAACTCCGGGTCGTCATCGGGAGCACCAGTGCGCCGACCGGCACGTGGGGTTGGCCGCTGCGGGGCTTGAGGTTGCTGCGCTGCGGCGTCGGTTCCCTTGCGTGGATCGAGCAAGCGCCACATGGATACGACGATGCCGATGCCGATGAGTAACGCGATGAATGCAAACATGATTTCTCCTAAACTTGCACCCCACTATATTCCCGATCCGCTCCTAGAGGTGCTGGAAAGCTGATCGATACCACGTGGATGAGCGGCGACTGGCTAAGCATAAGGCGCGACCGCGAACGAGGCCATCGTGGCAGCTCATCCGCGGTCGCGGGTCGTGCAGTGTGCTCTTACTTAATGCGCAGGTGCTATGCCGGTGGCATCAGAACCTGGTCGATGATGTAAACGGTGGCGTTGGCGGTCTTGACGTTGCCACAGACCACCATCGACTTGCCGTTGACCATGAACGAGTCACCTGAGCCAGTGACGTTCATCATGGCACCGTTCAGGGTCTTGTGCATGCCGGCCAGGTTGGCGGGCGTCAGTGTTTCTGGAACGACGTGATAGGTCAGGATCTTGGTCAGGTCACCAGTCGGATCGGCCAGCAACTTATTCAGCGTGTCGGTAGGAATTGCAGCGAATGCTGAGTTAGCAGGAGCGAAGACGGTGATGTTCTTGGCACTGTTGAGCGTGTCAACGAGGTTCGCTGCCTTCACTGCTGCAACGAGAGTTGACAACGCTGGGTTAGCAGATGCTGCGGTCGCGACTGGAGCGGTGGCCATGCCAGCGAAGCTGCCTGGACCGTCCTTGGGGACGCTGGCACAAGCAGATCCGAATTCCTTGCCAGCAGCTGCGGCTGGGGCGGCACTTGAACTGGTATCGGCGCTTGATGAGGTGGCGGCCTTGGTGCTCGACGAGCTGCTGTCGGTGGAGCTGCCATTCGACGAGCAAGCGGCCAGCGGGATGACACAAGCGACAGCGAGTGTCGCGATCGACAGACTGCGGGTGCGCTTGGGTTTGTCCTTGAGGAGGGTAAACATGATTCGGTCCAATCCGGAACGTTGGGGTGTCTTGGGTATTTTTGTTCTCGTTGTGCGCGCATCAGTAGTTCGATGCAGCCGTGCAATTGGATGGGAGTTTCCTAAAATCTTTTGGTAAACCCTTATGAGCAGGTGAATCTGATCAATTGCCAACCCGTTGCGCCCTTCGGGAACGGATCAGCGCGTGCCTCTGTTTGCACCGCTCCAGTCATATCGGTGGCGCGCACTTCGACGCCGTGCGAGCCCGATTTCAAGTCGACCTGAGCAGACCACTCACGCCAGGTGTCCTTGCCGCCATCTGCAGCAAGCGTCGTTGTGACCCAGTCGCCGCCATCGAGTCTGATCTCGACTTTTGAGATTCCGCGGTTCTGGGCCCAGGCGATACCGGCGAAACTGACCTTGCCGGATGACACGGTGCTCAGTGGTGCTGGCACATCGACGCGCGATTCGGTGAAGATAGGTCCTTTGTCGGCCCATTTGCGTTCGGTCCAATACGACTGGGCTTTGGCGAAGGTGGTGACTTCGAGTTTGGTGAGCCACTTGGTGGCGGAGACGTAACCGTATAAACCGGGAACGAGCATCCGTGCCGGAAAACCGCGCTCAAGTGGCAAAGCCTCACCATTAAGCCCGACCGCGATCATCGCATCCCGGCCGTCGAGAACATCGGCAAGTGTGGTGCTCGCAGTCCAACCGTTGGACGAAGTACTAAATAATTGATCAGCGCCTGACTTGACACCGGCCTTGTCGAGAATATCTTTAAGCAGCACGCCTTGCCATTTGCCGTTACTGATGTACGGGCCGCCGACCTCGTTCGATACGCAGGCGAGGGTGATGTGGCGCTCGACCATAGGCATCGCCAGCAGCTCTTTGTAAGTCATGGTGAATTTTTTATTCACCATCCCGTCGATTGTCAGCTTCCACGTGTTGGCGTTAATTCGCGGGATCGTGATCGCTGTGTCAACGCGATAGAAATCTTTAGCGTCGGTCAGCCAAGGCGTGACACCCTTGACATCCGGCTGCAGACCGCTTGGCAACGCTGGCGCGGCCTCGGTCGGTGACGGCAGCTTGCCGCGGCCCAGCGCGCCATTGGAATTGATCAACGAGTTGGCCAATGTAGCGCCACCAATGCTGATCACCGCGCCGCCAGCGGCGGCTCCGAGTAGAATATTCCGCCGCGACGGCGCGAATCCTTCATGAGTAATGACCGATTCGCCAGCGCCAGCCACGTCGTCTGCGGTCTTCGCATTCGCGTGGAGCTGATGGGTACTAGCCGCATCGGCAAGAATTCCTAGCGCGAAAACGCCAACCACGATTGCTACGAGCGACGGCAAAATCGACACGATGGAGGCGTTCGGGTCGGCGAGCGCCGCGACCAATCCGAGTACGCCAAGAAGCGCGATCAGGACGGTAGCGGCGGTGCGGTTACGAAAGGCGAGCCACCCGATGAACGCGGAGATCGGGATCATCAGGACGATGATTCCGACGACGAGGACGAGTTTGTCGTTTTCGCCAAAAGTCCGAATAGCAAACTCTTTGACCGCTAGTGGGGCTTGATCAATCGCCTGCGAACCAATAGCGACAACTGGCGAGGCGGTCGGGGCGATCAA
>JBDTCL010000023.1:0-11126 GCA_039923595.1 Antricoccus sp.
CGTTCAGGCGCAGACGTGAAGCGCCCGCGGATCAACCTTGCAGAGTCTAAAGGACGATGAGTTGTAGCGATCATGTGGGTTCGTCGTTTTGGGTCGATTGCGCTGCTCTGTTCGATGGCGCGATCGCCTGTGGTCCAGTCAATCCGCCAGCTCGCTTGATCACCAAGTAGATTCCCAGTCCGGCGCCGAGGAGCACGCAGATCGGCAAGAAACCAATCCAGCCAGTCCACGCTTTGAGTCCCCATCCGATCAGACCCCAAGCGAGAATTCCCGAGAGCATCGTCTCCGTGGCGGCCCAACCTTGATCTGACCCATCGAGCGCGTCGCGCTTGCGTTCGACGCGAGCAGCCTTCTGAGCGGCCTTTCGCGCGACCTTCTTTTCGTCGTCCTCGACGGAATCAGCCGAGGCCTCAACAGCGCTTGACGCTGCATCTTGTCCAGACTGATCCGGGCGCGGTTCTACGATCATGTCCCTCGATCCTAACACTAGAAAACTCACGAAAAGCTCACCCGGGCTGGGTTATTGATCGTGATCCTGATCGCTTGGCGGCGTGTAGTCGACATAGAAAATGCGTCGCGTCATCACGTAGTGAATCTGCATTGCCGTCCACGTAAGCGTACCGACCAGGACCGCGAGGGCCATCGCCCGTACGTTGATTGGGCCGGTGAGTGGCATCGTGAGCACCACAACACCAAGCAAGCCAATCTTGATCGCATAAGTGCCCAGCGCTGCGGGCAGCGTTAGGCGGTCGTCGATGGAACCAGCCTTCATCACTGCCCACGCGCTGATCGAAAAAAAGACCGCGACAATGAGCAAGCCCACCGCTACGCCCAGCGCCGATCGGAAATCGGCAATGATCCAGGCGAGCGGAACACCGAGCACCAGCAACAATGCGGTCGCGATCAAACTGCTGCGCAGATGGCCGATTGACCACGGCAGATCAGGCCTGACCGGCTTATCGGGAAGCCGAAAGTTAGGCATGCGTGGCCCTCTGATTACGGCGCCGAAGTCGCGGGATGATGCTCACGGTGATCGCCACCACCACCAGCGCCGAAGATAGCCAGAGGACCAACGGTCCCCTGCCGATTGCCACGCCCACTCCAGTGAAGGCAATCAGTGCTGACCAGAAATACAAGATAAGTACCGCACGCCGTTGAGTGTGTCCGATCTCCAGCAATCGATGATGAAGGTGCATCTTGTCCGGACTAAACGGCGATCGACGCTCCCGAGCCCGACGCACGATAGCAAGCGTCATATCGAGCACCGGGATCGCCAAAATCGCGAGCGGGATTATCAGTGGCATCAGCAGCGGGAACGCCGAGACGGCCACATTGAAACTCTGGGGGTCGGCATGACTGGTGCTACTGATCGCAGCTGAGGCGAGCACTAAACCGATCAGCATTGAGCCGGAGTCACCAAGAAATATCCGCGCCGGGTTGAAATTGTGCGGCAGGAATCCGAGGCACGCGCCCGCGAGGGCCGCAGTCATCAGACTTGGCGCGGAAAAAACATCGCCGCGGCCTTGGAGCGAGAGGTAATAACTGTAGACAAAGAACGCGACCGCTGCGATGACCGCGACGCCTGCGAGCAGACCATCGAGACCGTCGATGAAGTTCATCGCATTGACCGCGCCGACGATGATGAGCGTCGTCAGCAGAAATGACGTATTCGGATCCAGAGAAATAGTGCCGAGGCCACTTCCGGGGATAAAGATGAAGGCGAGTTGCACACCCATCAGCACAACGACCCCGCTGCTGGCGATTTGGCCCGCGAGCTTGGTCAACGGTTCCAAATCGTAACGATCATCGAGCGCCCCTAGCAAGCAGATCAGGCCGCCAGCGACCAAGACGGCCGTCGATTCTGAGGAGCCGACAAATGTTTGTCGTAGTCCCGGTAGTTGATGAGCGACCGCGATGGCGGCGATCAGACCAAGGAGCACCGCGACGCCACCGAGCCGTGGTGTTGGGATCGTATGCACATCCCGGTCGCGAATCGGTGACATAGCGCGGACCTTGATCGCCAACCAACGCACTGCAGGGGTGGAAAAAAACGTCACGATTGCCGCGACGCACAACACCGCTGCGTATTCGCGCACGTCAGCGAACCTGCACCGTGGGGACAACAGCGGCAATATCGGACAGTGTCAACGCACCCTCACGGACGATAACCGGGCGGGCGCCGGTGCAGTCAACGATAGTTGAGGGAACCGAATTGGTCGTCTCGCCAGCTTCGAGAAACACATCGACGCAGTCCCCGAGTTGGGCCGCGGCAGCAGCAGCCGTGGCCGCTGGGGGCTCGCCGTGTTTATTTGCGCTGCTGACTCCTAGTGGCCCAGTTCGGCGTAATACCTCCAGGGCGACGGGGTGATTAGGCATTCGGATTGCCACGCTGCCGCCTGACTGTCCAAGATCCCAAGCAAGCGACGGAGCGTGCGCGACGATGATCGTCAGCGCACCGGGCCAGAATGCGTCGGCGAGACGCTGAGCGTCGAGCGGCACCTCTACTACCAGCCCGGCAAGCACTCCGGGATTACCGATCAGCACCGGCACCGGATAGTCACGGCCGCGTTCCTTTGCCGCAAGCAACGCCCCAACCGCGTCGGCGTTAAAAGCATCAGCTGCGAGTCCGTACACCGTATCGGTGGGCAAGACTATTAACCGGCCTTCACGGGCGGCCGCGACCGCCTTATCAATATGCAGGCTGTACTCCTGCGACGATCGGTCCGTGACGTCGTAAATCAGATGCTCGCTCACAGGATCCAATCGTAGGCGCAAACCGCGGTTGCAAAGCGTTGCCTACCCGCAAGATCACGATGGCCCTCGACCTTGTCGAATCGCGAACCTCGTAGCAGATCGAGCAGGTCATCTTGATGATCGTCGTGATGCTCGATCGCAAGCGCCGAATCAGCATGCATCGCTCGGTTCAAAAGCGGCACGATCTCGCGAATTGTGTCGAGCCCGTCGGCTCCTGCCCATAGCGCTGGGGCAGGGTCGAAGTGAGTCACTTCGGCTTCTAGTTCGAGGCCATCGGGGATGTACGGCGGATTGCAGGTAATCGCATCTGCCCGCGGCAACTCGCTTGCCCAACACGGATC
The DNA here is from genome assembly GCA_039923595.1 of Antricoccus sp. Lineage (GTDB taxonomy): Bacteria > Actinomycetota > Actinomycetes > Mycobacteriales > Antricoccaceae > Antricoccus. Next base: position 3,096 of record JBDTCL010000023.1, read on the forward strand.
GGTGGCATCTGCCTCCACAATCGTCACATCAAGTCGCAGCTCCCGTACGTTACGTCGCAACCACTGCAGCGCCTGCCGATCATTCTCGACAGCGTAAACGCGTGCATCTGGCCGAGCAGCTTTGATCGCCAGTGCTATTGCGCCGCTGCCGGCGCACAGGTCGTGCACGACCGGTGCATGCGATGGCAGCGCACGCAGGATCCAGTCGACTAAAAGTTCGGTTTCTGGACGTGGGATAAAGACGCCTGGACCCACCGCGATCGGGAGTCCGGCAAACCAAGCAGTGCCGATGATGTGTTGCAATGGCTCGCGTTGAGCGCGACGCTCAAGCGCTTTGGCGTACTGCTCGGCGGCGCGCTGATCCAATTCAGCTGCCATCGGCAGCAGCCCCACCTCGGTGTTCAGGATCCACGCGAGCAATGCGCCAGCATCGTGGGTAGCATGCGGCACGTGCGCCGCAGTTAGCATCGCCACACCGTGGATGCGAGCAGTATGGGCTGGACCGGCGTCGATCACTCGGCGTCGCCGCGCAGCAGCGCCTCGGTCTCCATCTCTATAAGAGAATCGACAATAGGGTCGAGTTCACCGTCGAGAACCACATCAAGGTTGTATGCCTTAAAGCCGCTGCGATGATCGGAAATCCGGTTCTCGGGGAAGTTGTAGGTGCGCACCCGTTCGGAACGATCAACAGTGCGCACCTGCGACTTGCGGACGTCCGAGGCTTGCGCATCAGCCTTCTCCTGCGCGTCGGCAAGTAACCGGGCACGCAAGATACGCATCGCTGACTCACGATTTTGCAATTGAGATTTCTCGTTCTGGCAGGACACCACCAGCCCGGTCGGCAGGTGCGTAATCCGAACCGCTGAGTCGGTCGTATTAACGCTCTGACCGCCGGGACCAGATGATCGGAATACATCAATCCGCAAATCATTCGCATCGATCGTGACGTCAACTTCTTCGGCTTCGGGAAAGATCAAAACGCCAGCGGCCGACGTATGAATACGGCCCTGGGACTCCGTTACCGGCACCCGCTGGACGCGATGCACGCCGCCCTCGTGCTTGAGCCGGGACCAGATCCCGGTTTCCTGTGATGCCTTCGCTTTGATTGCTATAGAGACATCTTTGTATCCGCCAAGGTCGGACAACGTTGCATCGATAAGCTCAAACTTCCACGCGTTTCGTTCGGCGAATCGTTGATACATCCGGAACAAGTCTCCGGCAAACAACGCCGATTCCTCACCGCCTTCGCCAGCCTTAATCTCCATAATGATGTCTTTTTCATCGTTAGGGTCACGCGGTAAAAGCATCGTTCGCAGCGCGGCTTCCTGCTCATGGATTGACGCTTCCAAGTCGGTCGCCTCCTGCGCGAAGGATGGATCCTCTTTGCCTAATTCGCGCGCCGCTTCAAGGTCGTCACGGGCGATGTGCAGCGACCGCGCTGCCGCGACAATGGGCCCGAGTCGAGCAAAGCGTTTACCCAGTTCGCGCGCTTTGACCTGATCGGCGTGGACGCCCGGATCAGCCAGCTGACGCTCCACATCCGCATATTCATTGAGCATCGAACTGAGCGTGTCAAGGCCCTCATTTTCAGTCGCTGCCATTGTCGGTGACGCCCCTTTACAGCTCGAATTTGCCACGATTTAGGCCGGTTCTGCCGTCAAAGACCGCGATGATCAACGGGAAATACAAACGACGCTCATCTACCAAGATTGGTCCTCTTGGTAGATGAGCGTCGTTGATAGAGCTAAGCGTCGGCTTTGGCAGCCTTTTCGCGCTTGCCGAACCGCCGCTCGAAGCGAGCAACACGGCCGCCTGAATCGAGAATCTTCTGCTTGCCGGTATAGAACGGGTGACAGGCAGAGCAAATCTCAGCAGTCAGGGTTCCAGATTTGATCGTGCTTCGAGTGGTGAAGGAGTTCCCGCAGCTGCAGGTGACCTGCGTTTCTACGTACTCCGGGTGGATGTCTTTTTGCATTCCTGAGTCTTCTCTCTTAAACGGTCGCCGGGTCGCCAGCGCGGCTGCGTGACGTGAACCGGAACCAGGAGGCGAACTTCCCTATTGTGCCAGATCAGTACGCGCAAAGAACATCGTGCCGATGTGATCTATTCCCGGGCCGGGTCAGTCAAGGATTAGTCGCGATCGTGACCAGGTGTCGATTTAGCAATCTGCATCAAGAACTCAGCGTTACTACTGGTTTTCCGCAACCTATTCAGCACCAGATCGATGGCCTCGATCGGGTCGAGGGCCGAGAGAACTCGACGCAACTTGATGATGATGTTGAGCTCCTCTGGCGAGAGAAGTAGCTCTTCCTTGCGGGTGGAAGATGCATCCACATCAACAGCTGGGAACATCCGCTTGTCGGCGATCCGGCGGTCGAGCTTGAGTTCGGCGTTACCGGTGCCCTTGAACTCTTCGAAAATGACCGTATCCATTGTCGAACCAGTCTCAACCAGCGCAGTGGCGATGATCGTCAACGAGCCGCCGTTCTCAATATTCCGAGCAGCACCGAGGAACCGCTTCGGCGGGTACAGCGCGGTCGAGTCCACGCCACCGGACAGAATCCGGCCACTGGCCGGAGCCGCGAGGTTGTAGGCACGCCCCAGTCGAGTAATCGAGTCGAGAAGTACAACAACATCGTGGCCAAGTTCCACCAGCCGCTTTGCGCGCTCGATCGACAATTCGGCGACCGTGGTGTGATCCATCGGCGGCCGATCAAAAGTGGAGGCAATGACCTCACCCTTGACCGAACGTTGCATATCGGTGACTTCTTCGGGACGCTCATCAACGAGCACAACCATCAGGTGACACTCGGGGTTATTCACACTGATCGCATTCGCGATTGCCTGAAGCACGCTCGTCTTGCCGGCTTTAGGCGGGCTCGAGATAAGGGCGCGCTGGCCTTTACCGATGGGCATCACCAAGTCGATGACTCGGGTGGTGAGGATATCGGCCTCAGTCTCCAGGCGCAGCCGCTTCTGCGGGTATAGCGGCGTGAGCTTCGTGAACTCTGGGCGGTTCTTCGCTTCCTCAGGGTCCAAGCCGTTGATGGTATCTAGTCGGACGAGAGCGTTGAACTTCTCGCGACGTTCCCCTTCACTAGGAGCCTTCACCGCGCCAATAATCGCATCGCCGCGGCGTAGGTGATACCTGCGCACTTGTGATAGCGACACGTAAACGTCATTGGAGCCGGTCAGGTAGCCGCTAGTTCGGACGAACGCATAGTTGTCCAACACGTCCAAAATGCCAGCAATCGGGACCAAGACATCATCGTCGGAGACCTGCGGCTCGTCGTTGCTATACCGCTCATTGCGATCGTTGCGATTGGTACCTTGATTTCGATTATTACTCTGGTTGCGGTTGCGATCGCGACCGCGACGCCGACGCCGACCATTACGGTCGTCGTCATCGAAGTTGCTGTTGCTGTTGCGGTTGTTGTTGCTGTTGTTTTGGTTTTGGCCACCTTGTGAGTTCTGGCGGTTGTCGTTGTTCTGGGTGTTGCGATTACGACGATCGTCATCGCCACGCTCATCGCGGTTGCCCTGAGTATTGGACTGCTCACGTTTCGGTTCGTCGCGTTTCGGTTCGTCGCGCCTTGATTCGTCGCGTTGAGACTCATCCTGCTTTGGCGGCGCGGTTACCGGCAGCTGCGGCGCGGCGCTGGAGGTCTGCTCGATTTTGGCTTGGCCCGCACTGCGCGTGCGTCGATCCGTGCTGCCAAAAGCAGTCGGCGCCGAGGTATCACCCTGGCGCTGTTGGATGGCGGCGATCAAGTCGCCTTTACGCATCTTTTTCGCGCCGGTGATGCTGAGGCCGCCAGCAATACCCTGCAATTCGGCGAGCACCATGCCCGATAAGCCGGTGCCCTTTCGCACCCGCTTGGCCGGCGTTGCGGCCGCGGATGCCTCTGAGGTCTGCACCTCAAGAGTGGTGTCAGTCAACGGGGATTCCTTCCCACATTTTGGCAAGTCTGGACGCTGTCTGGTCCGGGACTTGTCATCGATTTGTTGAGTTAGCCGGGTTGCTGCTCGACGCGAAGGAATCAAGATGAATCTTCAGAGTCAATTGCTACAACTGGGGAACGTTGCACTGCGATCGAGATCGCTTCAATGAATGAAGGTTCGATCCGCGGCTAACTCCTATAGCGTAGACCGTTCTAGGCCGAGGGGGCAAGGCAGCCGGTTTCGGCGCGTCTTGGCGTGTCGAACGAGGGCAACTTGCTGCGTTAAGCAACGAACGCACCACGATTGTTGATCGCCGTTCGGACCACCTGGAAATGATCCGCACTTCGACCAACCGCATCACGCATGCAGCTCATCAGGTCCGAGGTGCCAAAGGCGATCACGGTCGGCCCTGCGCCAGAGATCGTCGCGGCCACTCCACGGTCGCGTAGCGCCGAAACGAGCGCATACGAATGCGGATAGGCCCGCTCGCGATATCGCTGGTGCAAAAAGTCTTGTGTGGCAGGGAACAACAGGCTTGGATCGGTGGTGAACGCGTGGATCAGTAATGCTGCCCGAGCTGTATTTCGGACCGCATCGCGATGGCTGATTGTTAACGGGATCAGCTCACGCGCCGCTTTCGTCGACAGACCGGAATCTGGCACTGCCAGGCATGCGGTGATGTGCTCGTCTGGGCGCAGTTGGGCGACCTCCCAAGCTCCCCGTTCGTCCCACGAAACACTCATTCCGCCGAAGACACATGGGCCTACGTTGTCCGGATGGCCTTCCATATCTGAAGCGATCTGAAAGACGTCGATGTCATCGACATCACACCCGCTTACTCGCGCGAGCTCCTTGGCCACCATCAGTGCACCCACGATTGCCGCAGCCGACGAACCAAGTCCCATGCCATGCGGGATCCTATTAACGCATCGAAGATGCAACGGACCCAGCTCGATTCCCACGTCCCGGTAGAGCTGTTTGATCGTCCCAAGAACCAGATTGGACTCATCCCGTGGAACGTTGTCGGCCCCGGCACCTACGACATCGATAATGTCTGAGGACCCTGACTCGCGGCGACGCAGCGAGACCCGATCTACCAGGTCGAGGCAGAGCCCCACACTGTCAAAACCGGGACCGAGGTTCGCCGTTGTCGCGGGAACAACAACGGATACTTCCTCGCTATGCGCCGAAACTGCCATAATGACCCGGTCAGTTCAGTCCGAGTCGGGCCGCGGCATCTACGACATCGACACCGATCACAATCGGATCGGCGGCACCGGCCAGCGCACTATCTGGATCCTTCAAACCGTTGCCGGTCACGGTGCATACGATTCGCTGACCGGCCTCAACATCTCCGGCCTCGTGCTTCTTAAGCAGGCCGGCGACGCTCGACGCTGAGGCTGGCTCAACAAAGACGCCCTCCTGCGCCGCTAGCAGTCGGTAGGCGGCGAGGATCTCTCCGTCGGTCACCGAGTCGATCAGGCCACCGCTCGCGTCACGCGCGTCGATTGCCTTGGTCCATGATGCAGGATTACCAATCCGGATCGCGGTCGCGATTGTCTCTGGGTTATGGACCACATGTCCAAGCACCAACGGCGCCGCACCAGCAGCCTGAAACCCAAACATACGTGGCTTTTTGGAGGCAAGGCCAGCATCCAAATACTCGACGTAGCCCTTCCAGTAAGCGGTGATATTGCCGGCATTCCCTACCGGCAAGCAGTGAATATCTGGTGCGTCTCCCAGCACATCAACAATTTCGAAGGAGGCGGTCTTCTGGCCTTCGATCCGGTACGGATTTACCGAGTTCACCAACGCGATCGGATATTCCTGAGTGAGTTTCTCAGCCAGTGATAGGCAGTCATCGAAATTGCCCTGAACCTGGACAATTTGAGCGCCATAAATAATTGATTGAGCCAATTTGCCGAGAGCGACATTTCCTTGCGGGATCAACACGGCGCAGGTCAGTCCACCTCGGGTAGCGTAGGCCGCGGCCGACGCGCTGGTGTTGCCGGTGGACGCACAAATTACCGCCTTCGCACCGTCCTGCTTGGCCTTGCTCATCGCCACCGTCATGCCGCGATCTTTAAACGATCCGGTCGGATTGGCACCTTCGACCTTGAGAAACACATCGCAGCCGGTCAGCGACGAGATCTTGGGAGCGGGCACGAGCGGGGTCGCACCCTCGAGCAAGGTCACTACGGGTGTTTGCGAATCCACCGGTAGCCAGTCTCGGTACTCCTCGATCAAGCCCCGCCAACTCGGGTTTGCCATCAGAGCTCCATGCCTTCCACCCGCATCACGCTGGCCACATTACGAACGATCTCTGAATGTCGAAGCTTCTCGACGGTGGCCGCCAGCGCCTCATCACGAGCAACGTGCGTCACGATGACGAGGGTCGCATCGTCGCCGCGGCCCTCCTGACGCACCGTGGAAATTGAGACTCCATTACTCGCAAACTCCGCGGCAACGGCTGCCAGGACGCCCGCACGGTCGGTAACGTCAAGACTGACGTGATAGCGCGTCGGCGTCTTACCCATCGGACGTACGGCGAGCGCGGCATAGGTGGAAACTCCACCACCGGTGGTCCCCGCGGCCTTATTGCGCGCCACTGCAACCAGATCACCCAAGACTGCCGATGCCGTCGGATCACCGCCTGCGCCCTTGCCATAGAACATCAGCGGTCCGGCCGCCTCCGCTTCGACAAAAACCGCATTGAAGGCCCCGCCCACGCTCGCAAGCGGGTGCGAGCGCGGAATCATCGCCGGATAAACCCGGGCTGAAATCGCGTCGGCGCCGCGATCTTCATCGCGTACGCGCTCACAGATGGCCAGCAATTTCACTGTGCAGCCCATATCTCGGGCGCTGGCAATATCAGCGGCCGTAACCGCGCCGATGCCTTCGCGATAGACCTCATCTGCGCTGACCGGGCTATGAAAGGCCAGCGCTGCAAGAATTGTCGCTTTCGATGCCGCGTCGAATCCATCGACGTCGGCGGTCGGATCAGCCTCGGCGTAACCGAGCTCCGTTGCCTCGGCCAGTGCTTCAGCGAAGCTCGCAGATGTCTCGTCCATCCGCGAAAGGATAAAGTTTGTCGTGCCGTTAACGATTCCGAGCACTCGCTGGATCCGATCTCCCACCAGTGATTCGCGTAGCGGTCGCAAGATCGGGATCGCGCCAGCGACGGCGGCCTCGTAATAGAGATCCGCGCCGTTGGCGGCGGCAATCTCATGCAGCGCGGTGCCTTGTTCAGCCAATAACGCCTTGTTCGCAGAAACTACTGATTTGCCAGAGCGCAGCGCCGTCTGCAGCAACCCGTAGACCGGTTCGATGCCGCCGATTACCTCGACAATCACATCAGCGTCCCCGTTTACCAGACCCTCGACATCGGTAGTGAGCAGCGCTGAATCGACGGTGGGGTGTTTTTCTGGTCGACGAACTGCGACACCAACAATTTCCAGCGGCGCACCAATCCGAGCTTCCAGATCGGCTGACTGCTCGGTAATGAGGCGCAACACTTCGGTGCCGACCGTTCCGCAGCCCAGCAGAGCTACGCGAATGGGCTTATCGGACACGTGAGGGATTCCTCTCGTCAGCAGGTTGATCACAAAGGACGGTATCGAGCGCAAACAGATCTTCAAGGGTCTCACGGCGAACGAGCAGTCGCGACTTACCTGCGGTAATCGCCACAACTGGAGGCTTGGGAACGACGTTGTAATTGCTCGCCATCGCACGGCAGTACGCGCCAGTTGCGGCGACCGCAAGAAGATCGCCTGGTGCGATGTCGCCCGGTAGCCACACATCGCGGACGACGATGTCGCCGCTCTCACAATGCTTGCCGACGACGCGGGCGGGCACCGGCGATACCTGCGATTCTCGATTAGCGAGCACACAGGTGTATTCGGCGTCGTATAGCGCTGTGCGAATATTGTCGCTCATCCCGCCATCAACGCTGACATACAACCGCGACACGTCCGTGCCGATCTGAACCGGCTTGACCGTTCCAACTTCATACAAGCTGATCGTGGCCGGTCCGCTGATCGCGCGGCCCGGTTCGACAGATACGCGCGGCAGCGGCAGATAAGCCGCACA
>JBDTCL010000024.1:0-17128 GCA_039923595.1 Antricoccus sp.
CGAAGAAGAAAAAGAAGAAGCGCAGCAAACTGCCCGTGATCGTGGCGCTGACTGCCATTGGTGTTGTCGTGATCAAGAGGCGCAGTGCCCAATCTGAGGTGATCTGGCAGGAGCCAACCGCGGCGCCAAAGCAAGCAAACCCGGTGACCCCACCGGCCGCCGAAGCTCCTGAGGCAGCGGCCACTACCACCGATGGTCCGGTGCCGGCTGCAAAAGAAGAGGCAGCCAAGCTATCCACTTCAGTACCCGCTGCTGCGCCGCGAGCGGACGCTACGCCAAAGCCGGTTACCACTCCTCAAACGGCCAACGCGACGGATGCTGCCAAGACTGACGCGCCTGACGAGACTGCTAAGACCAGCGAGGCTGCTAGGCCCACAGATGCACCGAAACCGTCGGATATCCCGCGAAATCCTGAGGCCAAATAGATCGTGGCAGCCGCAATCGCGCCCGAAGGCCGCAAACTGCTGCGGCTGGAGGTTCGCAACGCTGAGGTCCCGATCGAGCGAAAACCCGATTGGATCAAGACCCGGCTGCGGACCGGACCGCAATATACCGAGTTGAAATCCTTGGTGCGCTCGCAAGGTTTGCATACGGTATGCGAAGAAGCTGGCTGCCCGAACATATTTGAATGCTGGGAGGACCGCGAGGCGACCTTCCTCATTGGTGGTGAACAGTGCACTCGACGATGTGACTTCTGTCAGATCGATACCGGAAAACCGGCGGCTCTTGATCGCGGTGAACCGGCGCGGGTGGCCGATAGCGTTGCTCAAATGGGTTTGCGTTATGCCACCGTTACCGGTGTCGCTCGTGATGATTTGCCCGATGAAGGAGCCTGGCTGTATGCCGAGACTATTCGGCAAATTCATCACGTCAATCCCGGGACGGGTGTGGAAATACTTGTACCGGACTTCTCGGCCAATCGGCAACTCGTCGGTGAGGTGATCGCCGCCGAGCCAGAGGTGTTTGCGCACAATATCGAGACCGTGCCGCGCATTTTCAAACGGATCCGGCCGGGATTTCGTTACGACCGGTCGCTGTCGGTGATCACCATGGCACATCAAGGCGGCCTGGTCACGAAATCCAACTTAATCCTTGGCATGGGCGAACGGATCAGCGAAGTGCATACCGCGTTGCGTGACCTGTTCGATGCCGGTTGCGACCTGATCACCATTACCCAGTACCTGCGCCCCTCGCCACGGCATCATCCGGTCGACCGCTGGGTCAAGCCAGCGGAGTTCGTGCAGCTTGCGGCACTCGCACGAGAAATCGGCTTTGCTGGCGTGATGGCCGGTCCGCTGGTGCGTTCCTCATACCGCGCAGGCCGGTTATGGGTGCAGGCAATGAAGGACAAAGGCATGCCGATCCCTGCACAGTTACAGCATCTGGCCGACAAGGCCGAGCATCCTGCCCTGCAAGAAGCGGCCTCCCTCATCTAAATTCGTTTCGGCAGACTAGGATTGAAGCTCTTATGGCGAAGCAAAAACCCGATACCGGCACGAGTGCGCCGTCTGCAAAGGCGACAACGAAGACCTCGGCACTATTTAAGGGCGCCAAAGACGCCAAGGGCAAGAACCTTGAAGGGAAGAACGCGCAGAGCAAGGATGCCCACGGTAAAAGCGCCGGCGCGAAGAACCCTCAGGGCAAGAAGAAGGCGCCCAAAGTAAAGAAGCAGCGCTTTAGCCGTACTCGCGAAATCTTCCAGGCGTACAAAATGCTTAAGCCGCAAGATCCCAAATTAGGACTGTGGATTGGACTGACTGTCGGCGGCACTTTGGTCGTCGTCCTCGGTCTGTTTTTGATATTCATCTCGCCATGGTGGCTCGGCATCGTGCCCGCGATTCTGATCGCGGTGCTCACCGGCTTGTTGATCTTCTCTTATCGCGCTCGACGCACCACGTTCGCGCAGGCCGAAGGTAAGCCCGGCGCGGCATCATGGGCAATGAAGCAATTACGTGGTGACTGGCGGATCACTGACGGCGTGTTGGGCAATAGTCAGTCCGATCTGGTCCACCGAGTTATCGGTCGGCCCGGAATCGTATTGGTTGCCGAAGGAAACCCAGTGCGAGTGAAATCTTTGCTTTCGCAAGAGAAAAAACGGCTCGCCCGCGTCGTCGGCGACACCCCCATCTATGACGTTCAAGTCGGTGATGGTGATGGTCAAATACCGTTGAAAAAGCTCAATTCGCATCTGACGAAATTGCCTCGCAATATCCAAGGCGCCCAGATCCGGGCGCTCGAGAAGCGGCTTCAGGCTGTCGGTGCGCCCAAGATGCCGATGCCTCAAGGACCGCTGCCCAAGGGTCGCCAAATGGCAGTGAATTCGCGGCAGTTGCGGCGCCGTTCCTAGTCGGTAACGACGGTCGTTCCGCTACATCGATCATGTAAACCCCGACGATCAGAGTTTGAAATGATTGCCGGTATCAACACCATCAGTAGTGCCGTACGCACCAGCGCCCTGATCAAACCCAGTCGGCGGCCCGGCCGATCAGATGCTAACCGCAAATGCGTGGCAATCATGCCTAGAGTGCGACCAAGAAATGCGGATGTGCCGGTATAAAGCACTGCGAAGGTTAGCAAAGACCAATTCTTCGGAGCGTTCGGCAGGGTAAACGGCACCGTCAAAGCTGCCGAAATCACCACATCGAGCAGAAACGCCCCAATTCGCCGACCCCAAGGGGCTACTGAGGATGGGCCGGTCTCGGGAAGACCGAGACGTTCTCCGGGATACAGCTGCTCATCCGGGGCGGTCATCATTTAAGGATATGCGCCGGTATCTCCCGCGGGATCGAGGTAAGAGTTCTCACACCGCGTGAGCGCAAACCCGCGCCCTGTAACGACGCGGAAACAACCAGGTGACGACGAGGCAATCAGAGCGCACTAAGTTGGAATACGACCACCCACCACAGCGGAGGATAGATGTTTAACAGTAACGACGAGCTCGTCAGCTTCATTGAGAAAGAAGGCGTTCAGTTCGTTGACGTCCGATTCTGTGATCTGCCGGGTGTCATGCAGCACTTCACCGTGCCGGCCTCAGGCGTGAACGGCGATTGGTTCGAAGATGGTCTAGCTTTCGATGGCTCCTCAGTTCGCGGTTTCCAAGAAATCCACGAGTCCGATATGTTGCTCATGCCCGATGTCAAATCGGCGGTGCTCGATCCATTCCGCGCCGCGAAGACCCTGATTGTCAACTTCTTCGTCCACGATCCGATTACCCGTGAGCCCTATTCGCGCGATCCACGCAATATCGCGCGTAAAGCCGAGGAGTACCTCGCCTCGTCCGGCATCGCCGATACCGCATACTTCGGCGCTGAGGCAGAGTTTTATATCTTCGATTCGATCCGTTATGACACGACCGTCAACTCTTCCTATCACTACATCGATTCCGAATCTGGATCGTGGAATACCGGGGCGGACGAGGTTGGCGGCAATAAGGGTTACAAGGTCCGCACAAAGGGCGGCTACTTCCCGGTGGCACCCTACGATCATTATGGCGACCTACGCGACCAGATGGTGCTCAACCTGTCGAATGCTGGCTTTGAGGTCGAACGCGCACATCACGAAGTCGGCACCGCTGGCCAGTCGGAAATTAACTACAAGTTCGACACTTTGATGCGCGCTGGCGATCAAATGATGCTTTTTAAGTACATCATCAAGAACACAGCCTGGGCCGCTGGCAAAACGGTAACGTTTATGCCAAAGCCGCTATTCGGCGACAACGGGTCGGGCATGCACACCCACCAATCGCTGTGGATGGGCGACAAACCACTTTTCGCAGCAGAGACGGGTTACGCCGGATTATCTGATATGGCGCGCTATTACATCGGCGGCCTGCTCCATCACGCCCCATCGTTGCTCGCCTTCACCAACCCCACGGTGAACTCCTACCACCGTCTGGTTCCCGGTTATGAAGCTCCGGTCAACTTGGTGTATTCGCAGCGCAACCGCTCGGCGTGCTGCCGGATTCCGATCAGCGGCGCGAACCCCAAAGCCAAACGCGTGGAGTTTCGAGTTCCGGATCCGTCTTCGAACCCCTACCTCGCATTCGCGGCACAAATGATGGCGGGCCTGGACGGGATTCGTAATCGAATAGAACCAGCGGATCCGATCGACAAGGATCTGTATGAGTTGCCACCGGACGAAGCAGCGGCCGTGCCGCAAGTTCCCGGCTCGCTTGATGCGGTGATCGATTCGCTTGAGGCCGATCATGATTACCTCACCGAGGGCGGTGTCTTCACCGAAGATCTCATCGAAACCTGGATCCGGTACAAGCGCGAAAATGAGATCATCCCGATCCGGCTGCGTCCGCACCCGTACGAGTTCGAAATGTACTACGACATCTAGACCAACCAGCATTACATCGCTGTTCCGATCAAGGGCCGTCGGTGACTTCGTGTCACCGGCGGCAATATCGGTGTCGCTCGCATCCGAACACCGCCGGTGCGGCCCGTAGGCGGATCGACCACCGGGCGCCGACTATTGCCAGCAACGCCTGGCAGCGCGTCTGCCATTCCGCCACTTGCCCGGGTCTTAATAGAACGACGATCAAGAATTAACACGCGGTGCACCCGACATGGCGGGCAGCATCACACGTAGCAACGATTGGTCGGGCTGATCCACGTGCGATCGCCATCAGCGTTCGTCGATTGCCGCCAGGTCGTTTGGTGCTTAAGCCGATGATGGGCGCGGCACAAACACTGCAAATTGTGATCCGCGGTTGACCCACCCACTGCGGCGGGAACGACATGATCAATATCGCAGTGCTCCGCTGCTCTGCCACACCCAACCCATTGACATCGCTGATCGCGCTCACGCACGCGGCGCTTCATCCCCTCCGGCGGCCGGTAAACCATCGTCCCGACATCGAGCACTTGATGGGTGACCGGGTCAGTAACGACTCGCCGCCACCTGGCGTCGTTGAGGATCATTTGCATCAACTCAGCGTCAATAATGTGACGACTATCGAGCAACGCATGACCCAACGCCACCAGGTGACCGCTAGCGAGTCTGATCTGCGCTCCCCGGCAGTTGGCTTCATCGAGCAATTGCACCGGCAGCGAAATCGAGATTAACGACTGCGGCACTCGTGGAATTGTAATGTTGATCTGCTCGGCGAGATCGCGGATATCATTGACAATGTCGGCCACAGCATTGCTCTCGTCAGTTCGCGTATTGAGGTACCGGCCATCATCATCAAAAAGCGCCCAATGCTCAGTATGCGGCCGATGGAACGCACCAGGACCGATTACCAATGCAACGAGCGTGTCCGCTTCCTTCTGCGTATGAGTCCGCGGATCTTCAGGTGTGGCAGTCTTGGCGCACTGCTTGAGCGTCTCGCGAATCGCGGCGCCCTCAGTCGCACCCACCAGTCCACTCAAATAGGCGACATCGCCATCAATCTCGACCCGAAAATACCGCTGCTCTGCGGACTTCTTGCGGGTTGCGCGAAAATCCCATGAGCCAAGCACTGCTGCGATCGCCTTGCGCACCTGCTGGCGAAATACCGAGTGCATCCGATGCGGGCGCCTCAGCACGACCGCTTGCACTTGCGCGAGCTGCTCATAATTGAGCTCAGCGCGGGATGCTTCGTATTGCAGAATCGCCAGGTGTCGTGCACTGATCTCGCAGCGCCCGAGCGCGGCAAGAGCTGGAGCGCACGACTTGCGCGCCGCGACTGAATCGGCGATCTGCGACTGCGCCGTCCGCCGAGAGATCCCGGCTAGTGGCGCGAATTCTGCGGCAGCGACCTCGAGCCTGCTCACCCAGCGATCATCGATCCGGTCACTGCGATGCGAACGCAGGCCGCCCGGCAACTCACCGGACTCTGAATCAATACCGATCACCGAATCCGCGGCGTCGTGCAGCATTGCCTCCGCATCGATCTGCATTGCAGCGAGCACGGAGTGCAGCTTCTCGATCTGTTCCAGAATGGTCGCCGCGTGCGCGAAGCTTCGCTCGCCCGAACCGATCGTGTCACCAAGAGTAAGGGCGAGGGTGCGGTACTGGCTCGTCAGCGGACTAGCGGCAGGCGGCAGATCAACGGCGGGCGGCAGGCCCACAGCAGGCGGCGGTGCGACGAATCGCTGCCTGCTGTTCATCGTTGCGATCATAGCCTCAGTATAGGTCATATGTACGACATTAAAGAGAGATGTTTCTAGGCTGTGGATAACTACTTTGCGGATATAGTGCCTAACCACGTTACACCGCGAGGATCTCTAACCGTCGGCGGCCCTCCCGGAGCTGCCGGCCGGAGGCGGCGCGGCGTCCGGGCTCGTAGTGGGTCGAAGGAGCGATCTTGGCAACCAGATCGGTGAGCTGCCCGCAGATCGACTCACCACCCCAGCGCAGAACCCACTGGCAGGCTTCCTCATGACGGACACCGACAGGCTGCTGTGAAGCTGGTGGTCAATACTTGCCGTCCGGTGTCGGTCGTCGCTCGTGAACTCGAGAGCAGACGCTGGGCCGGTGGGTCAACGCGTTCAAGGACCGCTGTGGTGTACCGATTGGGGTGTTGAGTGCGGCTGAGCGGGTCGAGTTGGCGCGATTGCGTCAGCAAACTCGGAACTGAAGTTGGACCGGGCATTTTAAAAAACCGAGCTGACGATGCACAATCGGTGCGCCGCGACGACTACCCTCCGCCTTCGCGGTGTGGGAGCCGCCCTACCGGCGGCTCCTCTAGGATCGGCAACCGGGTGCGTGCGCGTCACGTGAGTCTGGTGAGAGTCAGCGGTTCGATCTCGTATTCGGATGGGCCGAACAGTCCTCTCGCTCGAGCACGATCGACCGGCCACGCCGTGTAGCGGTCACTGCCGCGAGGTGCAGGGAGTCAGTGCCCGTGCTGGCGACGTCCCACAGTGCGATTTACCTTGTATGACTTTATCTACGATCGCCTTCGCTATGAGTGCGGCGTCCTGCACAGTCGGTCCGGATTACTACTGCAATGTTTCCGTTCGCAGAGATAAACGCTCATTCTTGCCCCGAATCTGATACTGAGAGGTTGGTTTGAGAGCTCACGCCGTCCGTGCCGCGAACAACGAACGTACGCCTTGCACTGAGGTACCCGCTTGCGTGGTGAGCATCATTGCGTTGTAAGCGTCGACCGGCGACGGGTAGGTTATGGAAGAATGCCGCCAATCGGACGGTAAACGGACTGGCAGTAGAGTCGACAGCCAGAAGGTTGGAGACTATTCAGCAGCGTGACGCGCTTGCAATCGGCCCCCAACCTCATTTATCTGAGCGTGTTTAGCTGCGGTAAAAATCTGCCGCATCTCGGTTCGCGTCCAGCACTGTTCGCTAGTGTCTGGGAATGTCGCGCAGCATCGAGGGGATCACCAGAACGTTACGCGCCGCCGGCTGCGTATTCGCCGAAGATGAAGCAATTTTGATACTCGCCGACGTGCCCACCGATCTGCTCGACCAGGTCATCGCCCAACGCGTCGCCGGTCAGCCACTGGAGTACCTCCTGGGCTGGGGCGAGTTCTATGGATTACGGATTGCCGTGCAGCCGGGGGTTTTCGTGCCGCGACGACGATCGGAAGTTCTCGTACGAGCGGCATTGCCGCTGTGCCAACCGGGCATGATCGTTATTGATATGTGCTGTGGCGCTGGGCCAGTCGCCGCCGCCTTGCAGCAAGCCAACCCCACACTTCGACTTTATGGCGTGGATGTCAGCCGTGATGCACTCGACTGTGCTACCGCCAATGTGCCCGGTATGGAGGTATTTGAGGGCGACCTTTACGATGCCCTGCCAACGCAGTTGCGCGGAACGATCGAATTGATCGTCGCCAATGCGCCCTACGTTCCTACGGACTCGATCAGTTATATGCCTACCGAAGCACGCGATCATGAAAATCGCAGTGCACTGGATGGTGGGCCGGACGGAACGCAGATCCAGAAACGGGTCGCTGAAGGCGCCACGCGCTGGCTGGCGCCGGGCGGCACTCTCATGATCGAAACCAGCGTTCGGCAAGCACCGCTGACCGAAGATTTGATGAACAGCGTCGGATTTCGGACATCAGTGGTTCGTGAGGCAGATGTCGACGGTACGGCGGTCGTTGGCGTGCTCCCCGATCCCTAATCGCGATTTCGGTCGGCATTGATCGCGTGTCCCAGGTCCGCTCAAATCGGATGAGCGGATGCGAACGAACGCCACAATCGCGGCCCAGTGACAAACATGGCCAAAATTGTGCTCGCGAGGTTATCTCGATACGAAACCTTTACGGATCTGCAATGGCGAAACAGAGGTATAGCTGCGCTCAGCTGACGCAACCGGCGTGAGATCGCTCAGCAGGTCGCGTTCTGGATTACGCACCGCGCCAATCTATCGCCCAGGCACAATGGAGGAGTGGAACTTACTGCGCTCACCGACTTCATCGGTCCTGGTGGCATCGTCGCTCTTACCGGTGCCGGGATGAGCACCGATTCCGGAATTCCGGACTATCGGGGACCCAACGCGCGTCCCCGGAAGCAAATCACCTTCCAAGAGCTGATCGCCAGTCACGATGCACAACAGCGATACTGGGCCCGCAGTTTTGTCGGGTTTGCGAAATTTCGCCAAGCTGTTCCCAACGAGGGGCACTGCTCGCTGGCGCAGCTAGGCGCCGCGGGCGCGATTACTTCG
Organism: Antricoccus sp.; assembly: GCA_039923595.1. GTDB lineage: Bacteria > Actinomycetota > Actinomycetes > Mycobacteriales > Antricoccaceae > Antricoccus. The sequence goes on from JBDTCL010000024.1 coordinate 8,618, forward strand.
GTGATCACTCAAAATGTCGATAATCTGCATCGACTGGCCGGCAGCGATCCGGTGATTGACTTGCACGGACTGATTAGCGAGGTCGTATGTGTGTCGTGCGGGACAGTGAGCGCACGTAGTGACCTACAAAATCGTTTGCAGGCCCGCAATCGCGGGTTCCTAGAGCGCCATGACGGAGTCATCGCGCCGGACGGGGACGCCGACATCGAAGACACTGCAGACTTCGTCATCGTTCGCTGCCTGGTCTGTGGCGGCACGCTAAAACCAAACGTCGTGCTTTTCGGCGAGAATGTCGCAAAGCCGAAGGTCGCACGATGTTTCGATCTAGTCGAATCAGCGAAGGGACTACTCGTTCTCGGCTCCAGTCTAACCGTCCAGTCCGGGCTCCGCTTCGTCCGACGCGCAGCCAAACACGCAATACCAGTTGCGATAGTCAACCGTGGGAAAACTCGCGGCGATGAGTTCGCGACCTTAAAAATCGAGGCTGGTCTCACCGATATTCTGATGGAGTTGGCAGCTACAACGATTGGCTAACTGAATCTCGCAAGTCTCGTTTGAGGACCTTGCCCGTTTGAGTGCGCGGCAATGGCTCGGGCCAAAAAACAATCTGCTCAGGAACTTTAAATGCAGCCAAACGCTCGCGAGTATGTGCCCGAATTGACTGGGTCAACACTTCGTCCGCAGTCACTCCATCGCGAAGCTGAACGATAGCAACAACCTGTTCGCCAAGCGATTCGTGGGGTGCGCCGATCACTGCCACATCCTCGATCGCGGGATGCTCAAAGAGCACAGCCTCAACTTCTGCGCAGTACACATTCTCACCGCCACGGATCACCATGTCCTTGATCCGATCCACCACATAAAGCCAACCATCAGCGGCATACCCCAGATCACCGGTGTGAAACCAACCATCCGTGAACGCCGCAGCCGTAGCCTCTGGGTTCTGCCAGTATCCGGTGACTACGTTGGGGCCACGAACCCACAGTTCGCCAATTTCTCCCTCGGGCACATCCTCGCCCGATCCTGGGTCAACAAAACGAATGTCCGCACCAGGCGCGGCGACACCAATGCTGTCCGGGTGTTGGGCGTAGTCCGCTCCGAGATTGCCCACCACTGCGGATGTTGTTTCAGTCAATCCATAACCGTTAGAAGCGGCCACTAGCTGTTGTGACGATTGATCAATTTTGGTGACGAGATCCGGCGGGATGGGCGCGCCACCCATCGCGACCGAGGCCAGCGCGCCGGTCAGTCCCGCCTCGACACAGTCGTCGACAAATTGGCGAGCGACGGTCGGCACACCAGCGAATCCACTGAAACCCTCACGCTCCATCATCTCTCTCGCTTCGGCCCGGTCCCACTTGCGCATCAGGCCAAGCTTCGCCCCGACCAATGCCGACGCCAGCATCGCGGACATCCCAGCAATATGAAACAACGCAAACGTATTCAGGGTGCCCGGTTGTGGTGCCTCAGGATCGGGCTCCGGCATCGTGCCACCGTTCGCCATCATGACCGCTATCGCTTGGAGGAGCAGCATGTTGAGCAGGTTGGTGGTGTGATTGCGATGGGTGCCTACGGCCGCTTTGGGGCGCCCGGTAGTGCCGGAGGTGAACATCATCGTCGCTGGATCGTCTGGATTGACGCTCACCTCAGGGAAGGTTGCGGCCGGATCAAGACGTGCTTGAACTTGTTCCCACGACATCACGCCGGGAGTCTGACCGCGCACTTCGATGATTTGCGGCCCACCGAGGCTATCAAGCAGTGGCATCACGAGCGCCGTTCGCTCAGAGTCGGTCACGATCATTCGCGGCTGCGAAACTTCGAGTCCGTACTGCAACTCATGAGCGGTCCACCAAGCGTTGAGCGGCACCACGATGAGGCCGACAGAGGCCGTCGCGAGCAGCCAGGGCACCCACTCGGGGAAGTTGCGCATCGCGATCGCGACTCGGTCGCCTTTGCGCAGCCCAAAGTCCTCTACGAGAAGCCGAGCGAGTCCTGCGACGGTGGCATGCTGCTCTGCATAGGTCACCCGTTCCTGCTCATATACGGTGTTGATCCGGTCACCAAATTGGGCCATGTCCTCGGCTAATTCGCGAATCGTGTGCGGCCGGCGATCAAATACCCGCATCGGGATTTCGCCGACAAGCTGCTCCTGGACGGCAAAGGGGCCGCCTGGCGCAGTCATCGCTTGAACGTATGGCGCGCGCGCTGACGGATCGTGCCTCATGATTGGAACGCCAAATCTAGGCCCACAAATGGCCACTCCATTCGATAAAGCAAGCCACGACCGGAAGAGGTAATAAATGCCGTGTGTGAGTCTGCACCAGCGAAACAAATGTTGGTCACGAATGGATCCGGATTCGGCACCAAAATCTGATCGAGTAACTCACCAGTCGGTGAGATGACGCTAATTGCGCCGGTAACGAGCGTCGCGACGCAGACGTTGCCAGCTCCATCGACGGCGAGCGAATCGAGCAGTTGAAAGCCGTCGAAGCCGTGCAACAATGTCGCTCCTGCCGGCCCACGCGGTGGTCCGTCTGCAGGCGCCAGATGCCCGGGACGATCGACATGCCAGGCCCAGACTCGACCAGTCTGGGTCTCAGCGACATAAAGTCGATCACCAGACGGCGAGAGCCCGACCCCGTTCGGGGTCATCAGCGGGTGCACAACCTCGGTAATCGAGGAGCCGTCGATAGTGGCGTAATACAACCCGCCGATGTCCATTTCGCGGCCCCGATTCTTGCCGAGATCGGTAAACCACATCCCACCGTCGGTGTCGAAGACGATATCGTTCGGTCCCCGCAGCGGTCGGCCGTTCACCTCGGTATAGAGCTCAGTCACGGTGCCTGCACTTGCTCCGGTGAGCTCAACGCGCTGAATCCGGCCGCCGATATAGTCGTGCGGTTGATGACCGGGGCTGGTAATATCCCCGCGCTCGGACCATGCGAAGCCGCCGTTATTGCATATATACATCGCGCCGTCCGGCCCGACCGCGGCGCCGTTGGGACCGCCACCAAGCTCTGCGACGACCTCGATCGATTGATCGGCCTTGATGCGGGTGAGGGTCCCTCGCTTTATCTCAACTAGGATCACGGAACCGTCACTCATCGCAACGGGGCCCTCCGGAAATTGCAGACCACTAGCGATTTGTTCAAGCTGCGGGGATGACACTGGCGGGGCTCCATCTTCATCGACGGGTGAGTTGCTTCTAGCATAGTGAGCCCCTTTCGCCGCTTCAGAACCACCCGTTATGCCCGGAGCCGATAGCTTTGACTCGGTCAGTCACGGTAGAAGAGTTTTTCGGCAGCAGCATGAGCGCGGCGGGTAACCCGCTGATAGTCATCGAGGAACTGTCCAGCTCCGGTATCTGCTGGATATCCGAGAAGACGCGCCACTGCGACCAGTTCGCTTGCGTGCCGCGGAAGTTGATCGGACAACTTTCCTTTGATGAGCATATTGGCATCACGGCATCGAGAGACAAGCTTCCAGGAGTCCTCGAGCGCATCTGCGTCATCAGGACTGAGCCGCTCAGCCTGCACGGCGGCATCGATTGCCTCAAGGGTGCCAACGGTCTGTAGACCGTGATCTTTTGCCGCGTACTGCAACTGGATGAGCTGAACGGTCCACTCAATATCAGTTAGTCCACCACGGCCTAACTTTAGGTGCGTGTGCGGATCTGCCCCACGAGGTAACCGCTCGTTGTCCACACGGGCCTTGATCCGCCGAATCTCTCGCACATCTGCAGCGCCTAGACCACCTTGTGGATACCGAATCCGATCGATGAGCTGAACGAATCTAGCGCCCAACAACGGATCGCCAGCGGCTGGGCGAGCACGCAGAAGTGCCTGCATCTCCCACGGTTTGGACCAGCGCTGGTAATACTCCGCATATCCATCGATAGAGCGCACGAGCGCTCCCTGCTTGCCTTCAGGACGTAGCGCCGCATCGAGACCCAGTGCCGGATCTGGTCCAGGCTTGCTGAGCAGTTTCACCATCTGCTCAACAGTCCGCATCGCTACCTTTGCTGCATCAATCGGATCAGCACCTGGAACGGTATCGAAGACATATATGACATCCGCGTCGGAACCGTACGACATTTCTTGGCCGCCGTAACGTCCCATACCAATGATCGCGATTTCGCAGGGGAAGTCTTCAGCAGTCAGGCCGAGGTCCGCCGTGACCTGACGAGTCGCAACAAAAAGTCCCGCCCGGATGGTGGCGTCGGTAAGTGCACTGAGTGCAGTTCCGACATGATTGATGTCCACATATCCAAGCAGATCTGCCGACGCGATCCGCACGAGTTCCGCTCGGCGCAGTGAACGAACGACATCTATCGCTGCGTCGGAATCTTTCGATCGGGCTGCCGCTGCGGACATCTTCATTTCAAGAGCCGTACTCATTCGCGGTTGCAACGCAGAAAGATCGGCAAGCATCTGGATCGCTTCGGGTTCACGACCAAACAAATTGGCAAGATAGCGGGACGATCCGAGTAGGTGAGCTAGGCGCTCGGTTACCGCACTATCGTCGCGAAGCAATCTTAAATACCAAGGCGTGGCACCGAGAAGTTCAGATACTTGACGATAGGCAAGGACACCGGCATCCGGATCAGCGGCATCAGCGAACATCGACAGCATAGCGGGCAACAGGATGCGCTGGAGGGCAGCCGATCTGCTTGTTCCAGCGGTCAATGCCTCCAGATGCTTCAGGACGCCGTCAGGTCGGTTAAAGCCGAGCGCTCGTAGGCGCTCGGCCGCGGCCTGCGTTGTGAGTCGCAACGCATCCTCCGGTACTGCCGCCACCGCGGCAAGTAGCGGTCGATAGAACAGCTTCTCGTGTAGCCGCCGCACTTCGAGCGCGTGCGCGCCCAGGTCGGTGAGCAACGAAACCGACTCGTCGCCCTTGCGGGTCGGCCGATATCCAAGCGTGCGTGCCAGAGGCTGCAAGTCACGCACATCGTCGGGGAGCAGGTGCGTGCGCCGAAGTCGCTGCAGCATCAGTCGATGCTCAACAGTGCGTAGGAATCGATACGCCGCAGCAAGTGTTGTCGCATCATCGCGTCCGACGTAGCCGCCATCGGTGAGTTGCTGCAGTGCCTCGAGCGTCGCTGCGCCCCGAATGGATTCATCGACCCGCCCGTGAACCATTTGCAATAGCTGGACGGAGAACTCAATATCGCGCAGTCCACCCGGTCCAAGTTTTAACTCGCGGGACGCGATTGAATCAGATAGATTTTCGATCACCCGCCGCCGCATCGCCTGGACGTCCTCAACAAAACCGTCCCGCTCCGCACAATGCCATGTCTGCGATGCGATATCAGCCATATATTGGGCGCCAAGGTCGCCATCTCCAGCCATCGGGCGCGCCTTAAGCAGCGCCTGATACTCCCACGTCCGCGCCCAGCGGCGATAGTACGAGCGATGCCCTTCCATAGTGCGAACCAAAGCCCCAGCCTTGCCTTCGGGACGTAGTGCGGGGTCGACCTCCCACGCCACGTCGACGCAGATTGCCATTATCTCGGTGGCGAGCACGGCGCCGGTGCGCATGGCCTCGTCCTCGGTCGTCTCACCGATCGGCTCTCCGACGAAAATAACGTCTACATCGGATACATAGTTGAGCTCTTGTGCGCCGCATTTCCCCATGCCGATAATAGCTATGCGTATTTCGCTGGCCCGATCCCCTATCTCGGCGGCGGCAACCGCCAGTGCTGTTTGCACCAACGCATCAGCCATCCGGGTCAATCGATCAGCGACCGCCTCAACGTGTAGTTCACCGCTTAAATCCCGTGCGGCGACATCCACGAGTGCACGCTTATAAGCAAGACGCAGCAACGAACGCGCTTCGGCGCCAGTGGTACTCGCGACGGTGCCCGAAACACCGGTCCACGGATCCGCGAGATCCGCGCCGACACACTTTGCGATATCGGCAAGCAGTAGTTGCTCCTCGGGACGGTCAAGAAGTATCCGCCATTGACCGGTATTCGCGCACAGCCATTCACCGAGAGCCCGGGAGGCACCGAGCAGTTTGATGAGGCGACTTGCTAGGTCCGCGTCGTCGCGGATGTGCTGCATCATCATCAGGCCGTCACCGGTTTCCGAGAGCCGCAGTAACAGCAGTACCGCCTCGTCCGGATTGCCGCTCGATGCCAGTTCTTTGACCACTCGCTGCGCGGCCTCGTCGACATATTCGCCGTCGCTGGTGGTCAGACCGAGCCCCTCGAGAAATCGCAGAGTCCGCGATGAGTCCGCGAAGCCCAGGCTGCGTGCACTCGATCGCTTGCGCGGGTTGGGCGCAGTCACTCCGAACTGTCTTCCGCATTCTGCCGGCTGCGAGCGATTTCGACGAACCGAGCGATGAAGGGAGCCCAGGTTTCCGGCATTTCATCATGCATCGCAATCGCACGCTCGATCGCCCGATCCACGTTGTAACCCGATTCCTCTAGGTGGTTTCGGTACACCTCAAACCAGCTCACATAGGTTTGCGGTGTCGTTTCGATATGAAACTGAATTCCCCACATGCTGTTGCCCAGGCGAAAACCTTGGTTTGGATAAACCGGCCCACCCAGCAGCAGCACTGCTCCTGGCGGCATCTCGTTGATCGCATCACCGTGAAACTGCATCGCATCTGGAGTCATCGGCAAGGAATCAAAAAGAATATCTTGGTACGAAGCGTCTCGCCGACCCACCAGCTGATGGCCAACTTCAAGACCGTGCTCACCTGGGCCGGCGCTACCCCCCGTTGCTTGCGCGATCAGTTGCGCGCTGAGGCAAATACCTAGGGTCGGTAGATCTTGCGCAAGAGCGTCGCCGATCATACTGAGGGTCTTGGTTCGCCAGGGAAATTTGTCATCGCTATAGGCCGATTGTGACCCACCAAGCATGATCAACCCTGAGTAATCATTCAGATCCTCGGGCACCTGGTCGCCAGCATGCAATCGCAGCGTCTGGTAGGGGGCATTGGCCGCAGCCAACCAATCGGCCAGACGGTCCGGCGGATCTGACGGGTGGTGCTCCAGGATGGCAATAGGTTTCACATCCATCACCTTACGTGGCTGGCATTGAGCTACAGCACGGCTAAGAAATCATCGAGCTCGAATGGGGTTACTTGGGCGCGATAACCACGCCATTCTTGTCGCTTGTTCCGCAGGAAGTAGTCAAACACATTCTCACCGAGAATCTCTGCCACCAACTCCGAGGCCTCCATGACTTCTAGCGCCTCACCAAGATTGTGCGGCAGGTCTTCGTAGCCCATTGCCTTGCGTTCGGCAGGACTCATCGCCGAAACGTCATCTTCGGCACCCGGTGGTAGCTCATATTCACCCTCGATACCCTTCAGACCCGCACCTATCATCACCGCGAACGCCAGATACGGATTGCACGCCGGATCCGGTGAGCGAACCTCGATGCGCGTCGAGGATGCCTTGCCCGGGTTATACAGCGGCACCCGAATCAGCGCTGAGCGATTCGCGTGGCCCCAGCACACCCAAGCCGGCGCCTCGGAGACCTGGCCATCCACTTCAACGGCAAATAACCGCTTATAGGAATTCACGAATTGGTTCGTCACGGCGGTGATTTCGCGGGCGTGGGTCAGGATTCCGGCGATAAAGTGACGCGCGGTTTTACTGAGGGTAAGTTCGTCGGTCGGATCATGAAAAGCGTTACGGTCGCCTTCGAAGAGTGACAGGTGCGTGTGCATGCCTGATCCCGGATGCTCGGTGAAGGGTTTCGGCATGAACGTCGCATATACACCTTCCTCGAGCGCAACTTCTTTCATAAGGTGCCGAAAGGTCATGATGTTGTCGGCCATCGCTAGCGCGTCAGCGAACCGTAGATCAATCTCCTGCTGGCCCGGCGCCACCTCGTGATGACTGAACTCAACCGAAATGCCCAGGGCCTCAAGTGCTGTCACCGCCCGCCGCCGAAAGTAATGTCCGGTTTCGTGCGTTGGCATATCGAAATATCCGCCGCGGTCTACCGGCCTGGGCGGCCGCGCATCCGGACCGTCCTTAAGCAGAAAAAATTCCATTTCCGGATGGGCATAACAGCTGAACCCCATCTCGGCTGCTCGGCCGAGGACCCGGCGCAGCACGTGCCGCGGATCTGTCCAGGACGGGGTCCCATCAGGCATTTTGATGTCACAAAACATTCGGGCGGTGTCGGACGGTTCGCCGTCCTCCAGCGGGATCACCTGAAATGTTGTCGGGTCCGGATGGGCGATCATGTCGCTTTCGTACGAACGGGTGAATCCTTCGATCGCCGAGCCATCGAGGCCGATACCTTCTTCGAAAGCGCTTTCCATCTCGGCGGGCGCGATCGCAATGCCCTTCAAATAACCGAGCACATCGGTGAACCACAACCGGACAAACTTAATGTCACGTTCTTCCAGTGTGCGCAGAACGAACTGTTGTTGACGATCCACGCGAATCTCTCTCTCATCCGATGCGAAGCGATCTTGTGGGGTGGCCCACCAGCCTTTAGTCTGCCGGGTGTGTGTTTCGCCGCGGTTACGCGAACCTAC
>JBDTCL010000025.1:0-9318 GCA_039923595.1 Antricoccus sp.
GTTCGACGCGGGCAAATCGATAGCTTCACCGGTGTCGATGGGCGGCTTAGCGATCGGGTCAGCGCCGTCACTGACGGTGGCACCCTCGCAGAAGCGGGCCGCCATAGCTGCCCAGGTGCCAAATAGATGTTGCAGTTCGACCGGATCGGTGCTGGTGATATCAAGCGCAGCAAACATGAGCTGGTCTTGGACAGTGGTGGTAATACCCGCCTGATTGCTGCCGTAGAAGGGAACTCGATCTGTCGTTGCCGCAGTCGGTTGATCGCCGTGCGCAATTTGGAAGCCACCGATTCCGCCTGCCGCCGCGCCACCGGCCACCCCCGATTGTTTGGGCCGTCGAACCCACACGCAGCGCCGCTGACGGCACAACGTTGGCCTGCGCATACTTGAGACAGGCAGAAAAGCGCCGACGTGATGACGTTTAACGGCGGCGGGTGATCAAAAAGATTCAGCGTTTTTAGGTCAATTTGGATGAAGGGTGCTGAAGGCAGCAACCTCGTTAATTATCGATTGCCGCGCAGGCTGACAGCAAACGCTCAGCAATGAGCTGCGCGTTCACGATCGTTGAGTCTTCGATAGGCCCAAGGGAAATTAGGGCGCTTGAAGGACCTGACCGGCGTACGACAGACCGCCGCCGAAAGCAAATATCAAGATCGGGGTTCCGGACGCTAGGGGAGCAGTTTCCATCAACTTCGATAACGCCAACGGGATACTCGCTGCGGAAGTATTTCCCGATTCGATGATGTCAGTTGCGACAACTGCGTTCGTAGCGCCGATCTTGCGGGCCAACGGTTCAATGATGCGCAAATTCGCTTGATGCAACACGATCGCGCCAAGATCCTCCGGCCGAAGTCCGGCTTTGTGGATGATCTCCTTGGCAATTTTCGGTAGTTCAAAGGTGGTCCAGCGGTACACCGCCTGCCCCTCTTGGGCGAATTTGTCGCCATTACTGCGTTCAATGCGTACCGCAGAGCCCATTTGCGGGACCGCACCCCAGACGACCGGGCTGATTTGATCCTCTTCACTTGGGCTGATGATTACCGCACCAGCGCCGTCGGCGGTGAGAACGCAGGTCGTGCGGTCGGTGTAATCGGTCATATCGGTGAGCTTGTCGCAGCCGATGACCAGAACGTTGCGCATCGCACCGGCCTGGATTGAATGTGATGCAAGAGCGACCGCATGAGGAAAGCCTGAACAAGCAGTGTTTACATCGATCGTCACGGGGTTGTTTTCCATACCTAGCGCCAATGCGACACGCGAGGACATATTCGGTGATCGATCGAGTGCGCTACAGGTCGCCACGAAGACAGCATCGATTTGCGCGGCTTCCATGCCCGCTTTAGCGAGCACGTCCTGAGCGGCCTTGGTGGACATGACATCGACCGTGTCTTCGGCTCCAGCCCATCTGCGTTCCTTGATCCCGACGCGCCGTTGGATCCACTCGTCGGACGTTTCGATGATTGTCTCGAGTTCGGCGTTGGTGACGATCCTCGGCGGCTGATAATGCCCGACCGCAACAATGCGAGAACCGGTCATTGGCGAACACTCCTTGAGCAGACGGTGGATGCTGGCACCACAGTCTAAAGGCCAGCTTCAGCTCAAAGTCTGTGCTACGTCCAACTATCGTGCAAGTTCCGCCGATCTGGTTTCCAGCGCGTCGCGCATCACCACGAACTTGCTGATCGTCTCAGCCAGCTCACTTTCCGGGTCAGAGTCAGCGACGATCCCGCAGCCTGCGAATAGCTGGATGGTGTGCGGGTCCAGGATCTGCCCGCCGCGAAGGGCAATTCCGAACTCGCCGTTGTGATGGGCATCGATCCATCCCACCGGCCCCGCATACCGACCACGATTGAGCTGCTCTAATTCGGTGATTGTGGCCAGCGCGATGTCCCTTGGCGTTCCCCCAACGGCTGCGGTTGGATGCATCGCGGCTGCGACCTGGCTGGGACCGATCTCGTCGGCGACATCGCCGCGGATCTCGGTGGCGAGATGAACAACATTGGGAAGTGTCAGCACCTTGGGTTCGGCGGGGGCGTCGAGTCGGATGCAGACCTTTGCCAGGGAGTCGATCGCCGATTGCGCCGCGTATGCGTGCTCGATGAGATTTTTTGGTCGCCGGACACGTTCGTAGGCGCCCTCGCCCCACTCGGTGCCAGCAAGCACCCGCGAATAAACATGACCGTCGATCAACCGGACGAGCAGTTCCGGTGTGGCACCGACCAGACCGTCCACGCAATATGTCCAGCACGAGTTATATTCGGTCGCGAGGCGTCCGATGAGCAGGCGGGGATCGATCGGGTCGGTGGTTTGCGCGAGAATGTCGCGGGCGAGAACAACTTTGTCTAACCGACCGGCGCGTATTCGGTTGATCGCCTCGGCAACGATCCTCTCCCACTGGGCAGGTTCTAGGCTGCCGTCGGAATAGCTAACAGTGCCCGGGCTCGCGCACTCGTACTTGCCCGGTACGTCGCTCGCGCTGGCGATGCCGCCGATGTGCGTCAGCCAGCAACCGAACTCATCGCGCCCGAGAATGAATTGCGGAATGACAAAGACCGTATCTGCGTGCTCCGGATCAAATGGACCGGAAACGAAAGCGATCGGGCCACTTCCTGGCCTGCGCACCGCATCAGTCACCTCGCACTTCGCGATCTGACTAGCGAACCAGTCCTCGCCCTCGCGCAAGGCGTCGAGCCCGCGAAGCCGGACGCTCGCATATTCGCCCCACGCGATCAATCCCCTGCCATCGTGTATCCACGCACTGGTCTGGCTGATCGGCGAGCGGCCGGGAAGATCGCCAAGATCGGCGACTGGAATCGTCGAGATCGGAATGGTCATCGGCACGTTTCTAGGGTATGCGCGTCGGCGGCGCTAGGTGGCCGATTGGAACCACCGCTATGCGAGACCCGTCAGAATCACACTGATCGAGTGAGAACTGGTGAAAGGCGGCGCTGAGGATGAATCGATCCGGCTACAAAAGACCGCTGACTCGACGTGACTTGCTCATTGCGAGCGCCTTGACGGGGATCGGCTCGTTGCTGGCTGGTTGCGCACCCGATGATGCAAAGCAAACCGTACGCAGCAGCCCGCCTTCTGCGGGGCCTCCTCGCACGGTGATCCCTATCGACAGCGTTGCCGATTTCGTCGCGTCTCAGAGTTCCTTTGCCGCAAGATTGCTTTCGCAGGTCGCCTCACCAACTGACAACGCCGTGGTTTCGCCGTTCAGTGTTATGCAGGTCACCGCAATGCTCGCTGGGGGCGCGGCCGGCGCTACAGCTAACCAGTTGGCGCTCGCCATTGGTGGCGCAGGCAGCACGCCCGCTGAAGTCGTCGATGGCGCCAACGCGACGCTCGGGGTTCTCAGCAAGCTAAGGAAGAGCACGATTTTGAACGGTGCCGCATTATTTGTCGATGACGAATTTCCCCTTCAGCAGTCCTATGTGGAATCACTGACGGATCTGTTCGGCGCTAGGCCACGAACTTTAGACCTTCAAAGCCCTAGAGCACGAGCAGACATCAATGCATGGATTAGTGACCAAACCCAATCGGCGATCCAGACGCTGCTCAAACCAAATGACCTTGGGCCTGAAACCACCCTGCTGATCGCCAGCGCAATGTACCTGAAGGCTGATTGGCGGATCCCGTTTAACGTCGCGGAGACGGCAGCTGGTGAGTTCGCGCTCAAGGCTGATTCGGTCATCAGTGTGCAAAAAATGCATAGCTCTGCAACGCGTCGCGCTTTTGCCGATGACGGCCTCGAGATCGTCGAGCTCGAATGTGTCGACAAGGACCTCACGGCGCTGATCATCGCGCCGGCGCTGGGCAAGGTCGATGGAGCACTTGCCCTCATGGCCGACAACTGTTCACTAAGCGAGCTCATCGCGAAGATGACTCTTCGGTTGGTTGATCTGGCAGTGCCAAAATTCTCGGTGCGAGCGCGCTCTGAGTTGGTTAAGGCACTCACCGCACTAGGAATCACTGACGCATTTGCTGATAACGCTGATTTCAGCGGCATCAGCACTGCACCGCTCACGATCAACAAGGTGCTCCACGAGGCTTGGTTGAAGGTTGATGAGCGAGGCACCGAGGGGGCCGCCGCGACGGCCGCCACAGGTGAAGTAAGCGCACCAGCACCGCAGACCGGCGCAATCACCGTCGATGTGAATCGACCGTTCTTGGTGTTTGTGCGCGAGCGAACCTCCGCCGCGGTACTGTTCGCGGCGCTGATTCGCGATCCCCGCTGAAACCCTCGTGTGTGGGGTTGGTAACGATCTGCTCACCGCGACACGTATCGATGCGGCCCGACCGACATAAGGTGTTGCAGTGACTTCAGTACGCGCGGATTTAGATAAGAAACCTGAAGAGATTCAGGCAATGTTCGATGGCGTCGCCAAACGCTACGACCTGACCAACACCGTGACCTCCCTTGGCCAGGACCGGCAGTGGCGAATAGCCACCCGCAAGGCGCTGAATCTGCAACGCGGTGACAAAGTGCTCGATCTTGCCGCAGGAACTGGGGTTTCGACCGTTGAGCTGAGTCGAAGTGGTGCCTTTGCGGTGGGTGCCGACTTCTCGCTCGGGATGATTCAAGCTGGAGCCTCGACCAAGCGAGTGATCGAATCTGGTGTGCCTCTCGTCGCTGCAGATGCTCTCAATCTCCCATTCGCCGACGGTGTTTTCGACGCCGTGACGATCTCCTATGGACTGCGCAATATCGTTGATCCTGACGCGGGCTTGCGCGAAATGCTACGAATCGTGCGCCCAGGCGGTCGGCTGGCCGTTGCGGAGTTCTCGACGCCCACATTTGCGCCATTTCGGACGGTGTACTTCAACTACTTAATGCGCGGCATTCCCGTGATCGCGCGCAAAGTCGCGGCAAATCCTGATGCATATGTTTACCTCGCCGAATCAATCAGAGCCTGGCCAGACCAATCCGAACTCGCCGATCGGATCGCCGCCGCGGGTTGGAAATCGGTGCAGTGGCGCAATCTGACCGGCGGCATCGCGGCAATCCATCGCGCGGTCAAACCAGCGCGCAAATAACTCGCTGCGCAATCTCACTGCACCATCCGAAGCCGCTACCAAGCCACTTGAAGCAGGCTCTGGCACCGGTTAGGTCAGCCTCAGTCGGCGAAGTAGCCACATTCGTTTTACACTTAGCAAGTTAGTTCGTGAACACTTTCACAAGCGTCGAGGATTGTTATGAGTGCAGTGCAACTGCCGCATGACGGCGGCAGTGATATCGACGTCATCGTCGTCGGTGCAGGTCCCGGAGGTTCCGCTGCTGCGTACTACGCAGCGCTCGCGGGCCTTCGGGTGGTGCTTTTGGAAAAAAACACCTTCCCACGCGACAAGGTGTGCGGTGATGGGCTTACCCCCCGCGCCGTGAAAAGTATCGTCGGCATGGGTATCGACACCACCGAAGGACGCTCAGGTGCCGATGGGGTCGCTGGTGGCTGGATCCGCAACAAGGGTCTGCGGGTAATCGGTGGCGGTATGCGATTGGAGCTCGATTGGCCCGAGCTTGCATCGTTTCCCGACTACGGACTTGTTCGGCCCCGCCAAGATTTTGACGAATTACTTGCTCGGCACGCCCAAAAGGCTGGCGCGCAGTTAATCGAACAAGCCAATGTAACGGCATCTATCAATGATGCGTCAGGCCGCGTTGTCGGCGTGATGGCCAAGGTCGGTCCGGATAAGCAACCGACCCAATATCGCGCTCCGGTGGTGATTGCTGCTGACGGCATGGGTGGCCGGCTCGGACTCGGCAACGGAGTGCAGCGCAATGAGAAGCGGCCGATGGGCGTCGCGGTACGTCGCTACTACAATTCGCCGCGCCATACCGATGACTATCTCGAGTCGTGGCTGGAGCTGTGGGAAGACACCCCTGACGGAGGTCGCCGGCTGCTGCCCGGTTACGGCTGGATTTTCGGTGTTGGTGACGGCACCTCGAATGTTGGTCTTGGCATTTTGAACTCCTCAGGTTCTTTCCAAGACATCAACTACCGCGATCTGCTCGTACGGTGGCTCGGCGGCTTGCCCGAGGAATGGGGCTTCGTCGAAGCGAATGCCACCGGTCCCACCCGTGGCGGCGGTTTGCCTATGGGTTTCAACAAAACGCCGCATTACCGTGACGGACTCCTGCTCGTCGGTGATGCAGCCGGTGCGGTAAACCCGTTCAACGGCGAAGGCATCGCCTATGCGATGGAGTGCGGTCAACTTGCCGCTGAGGCAGTGGTCCAGGCATCCGGGCGCCGCTCCGACCAGGCAAAAGAAGCGGCGTTGAGGGGCTATAACGGCGCGTTAGCTGATCATCTCGGTTCGTACTATCGACTCGGTGGCGTGTTCGTGAAGATGATTGGCAATCCGCACATCATGCGGATTGCGACCAAACACGGCATGCCGCATCCGACGCTGATGAAGTTCGTACTGAAGATGATGGCAAATCTGACAGACCCTCAAGACGGCGATGCCATGGACCGCGTGCTCACCGGCTTGCAAAAGATCACACCGGCGCTACGGTGACAAAGAAGGCTCTATGCACGGACCCCGGGCGCGGGGCACTAGAGTTGCGAGGGCGCGTTACCAACGTGTTGCTGTGGCTTGTCTGATGTGGAAAGGGATGCGCACTAGTGCTTAGCATCTATATCCCCCTGATTGCGTTGCTGATCCTAGGCACTGCTTTCGCACTGTTTTCCGTGGTTCTCGCCACGATCGTCGGTCCCAAGCGATACAACAAAGCGAAGTATGACGCTTATGAGTGCGGTATCGAACCCGTGCACCAGCCCCTCGGCGCTGGCAGATTCCCGGTGAAGTATTACCTCACCGCCATGCTTTTCATAGTGTTTGACGTCGAAACGATTTTTCTTTACCCGTTCGCAGTCGCTAATGGACTGTTGGCCTGGTTCGGATTCGTCGAGATGGTCCTATTTATCGTAACGCTGTTCGTTGCCTACGCCTATGTCTGGCGCCGCGGCGGACTCGACTGGAATTAAGGAGTAGCTCGAATGGGTCTTGAGGAAAAACTCCCCAGCGGCATCTTGTTGGTGTCGATTGAAAAGCTCGCTAACTGGAGCCGCAAGTCGTCGGTATGGCCGGCCACGTTCGGTCTGGCCTGCTGCGCTATTGAAATGATGACCACCGGTGGGCCGCAGTACGACTGGGCCCGCTTTGGTATGGAGCGATTCTCAGCCACACCACGTCAAGCGGACATGATGATTGTCGCTGGCCGCGTCTCGCAAAAGATGGCCCCAGTAGTACGCCAGATCTACGATCAAATGCCCGAACCAAAATGGGTCATTGCTATGGGTGTTTGCGCCTCGTCGGGCGGCATGTTCAACAATTACGCCATCGTTCAGGGCGTAGATCATATTGTGCCGGTTGATATGTACCTGCCGGGTTGCCCGCCGCGACCAGAGATGCTGCTCGATGCGGTGCTCAAGGTGCATCACAAGATCATGAATGAGCCGCTCAATGCCAAGCGCGCCGCTCAGATCGCCGAAAAGGGCGAAAACTTGTATGTCGAAATGCCCTCATCTGTGCGGTATAACAAGAAAAAGAAGAAAGAGTGGCTCGAAGCGGTCGATGAAGGTCGTCAGCACCAGTACATGTTGGAGCAGCCGAATGCCCAGCAAGAGCTGGTCGACCGTGAATCACGCTCGACTAAGGTGATCGATCGCTGATGAGCATTTCCACGCCCGAAGGATCTGGCCGCGAAGAAAAAGGCCAGGACCGCAGCAAACAGAATGCTGGCGGCCCACGGCCCTCAGCGCGGCGCAATCGCCGGGGTGCGAAAGCGCCGAGCACTGATCAGCCAGCCACTGATCAGCCAGCTGAAGATCAGCCGCTGGAAAAGGTCGAGGCCGATGACGCGGCGATAGATGAGTCGCTCAAGGACGAAAACAATGCTGACGAAGACGAGTTGGGCGAAACCACCGAACTGGCTAAGGGAAAACAGTCTTCTTCATCCGACCACGATTCACTTGACGATAATCTCGACCGCGCCAGCATTGAGCTATCGGAGCGACTGCCCCAAGCCATCGAAGTTCCAAAGCCGGATCGCATTGATCCGACACCGACCGCACAATCATCCAGCCGCCAGGGCCTATTCGGTGTGAGCGGCTCGGGAGATACCTCCGGTATGTCGGGGCTGGTCACAACCGCGGGCTCAGGCATTCCGAGTAAATCGAGCCCGCGACCATACGGTGGTTGGTTCGATGAAGTCGCCGACCGCATCGCCAAGGCCTATGCCGGTTGGAAACAAGCGCATATTGCGACCATCGTCGATCGCGGCGAATTGACTTTTTATGTCGAGGCGTCGCATATCGCGAAACTAGCTAAGGTGCTACGCGATGACCCGCAGCTGCGATTCGAGCTGTTATCTTCGCTCTCCGGTGTCGATTACTTTCATCCTGAGGGCTCGCAGGTCGGTCTGGATCCCCAGCAGCAGGTGTACGCAAAACAGCGGCTGCACGCGGTCTACCACCTGACATCGTTGACTTATCGGCGTCGTATCCGGGTCGAAATCGCCACCACAGTGGAGGATCCGCATGTGCCGACAGTCAGTTGGGTTTACCCCACCGCTGACTGGCAAGAACGCGAAACCTACGACATGTTCGGCATCATCTTTGACGGCCATCAGGCACTGACTCGGATCCTGATGCCCGACGATTGGGATGGTCACCCGCAGCGCAAGGATTATCCGCTCGGCGGAATCAGCGTTGAATACAAGGGCGCGTCCATCCCGCCACCAGATCAACGGAGGGCTTACAAGTGACCAACCCCAAGTCCACCGGCGCCAGGCGCGCCGGCTCGCAGAACACCACCGAAGGCAAGGTTTACACCGTCACCGGCGGTGATTGGGCGGACCTGTTGGCAGATGCCGATCCGGTCGAGGACGAACGTCTTGTGGTCAACCTTGGACCACAGCATCCGTCTACGCACGGCGTTCTGCGGATCGTGCTGGATCTCGATGGTGAGACCGTCGAAAAGGCGCGCAGCGTCATCGGTTACCTGCATACCGGTATCGAGAAGAGCTGCGAATACCGCACGTTCACTCAGGCAGTGACCTTTTTGACCCGCGCAGACTACCTCTCACCGCTGTTTAACGAGGCGACATTTTGCATGTCCGTGGAACGACTGTTGGGCATTGAGATTCCGCGCCGGGCGCAAATCATTCGCGTCATCATGATGGAAATCTGTCGCATTTCATCGCACTGGATTTGGCTCGCGACTGGCGGTATGGAACTTGGCTCAACCACCGCAGCGACGAACGGTTTCCGAGCACGCGATCGCTGCCTGGATCTGCTTGAGGCTGTGACC
>JBDTCL010000026.1:0-7380 GCA_039923595.1 Antricoccus sp.
ATGGTGGTTTGGCGATCCCTGACAGCGCTTGGTGCGCAAATCCCCGCTGATCATGCGGATCATGCCCCCGAACGGTAAGTTACTGGAAGCAACGCTGCCCTTACCCGATCCGAGGAGTGTCATCGTGCTCGAAATTTCCGTCCCTGCCGAGTTCGAGGTGCCGGACAAGGCCAACGTCGCCGATCTGGTGTTCGACAATGCCGCGAACTTTCCGCAGGATGGCTGTATCAGGCTGCGCGCCGGTTCGACCTGGACTGATCTGAGCAGTGCTGATTTCGCGAGCCAGGTGCGCGCACTTGCCAAAGGGTTCATCGCCGCGGGATATGCCGCAGGTGAGCGCATTGCCATCATGTCCAGCACTCGATTCGAGTGGACGCTCTGTGACTACGCGCTCAGCACCGCAGGGATCGTTGTGGTGCCCATTTATGAGACCTCGAGTGCCGAGCAGGTCGAATGGATACTTGCCGACAGTGCTGCGCGCGCTGTCATCGTGGAGACTGCAGGTAATTCATCGGTAGTTGAAGGATTACGCGATCAGCTGGCCGAATTGCAGGACGTATGGTCGATTGAGGCTGGCGATATCGAGGCATTGACTAAGCGTGGGGCAGATATAAGTGATGATGAAGTCGATACGCGGCGTCACGCTACGCAATCAACTGATCTGGCCACGATCGTTTATACAAGCGGCACGACAGGGCGTCCAAAAGGCTGCCAACTCACTCACCGCAATATCATCTTTGATGCCCAAAACACCCTGTGCAGCGTAGGTGACATTTTCGTCCCGGGCACCAGCACACTTTTATTTCTACCCCTGGCGCACGTGCTCGCGCGAATGATTCAGCATGCGGCAATCCTGGCTCGAGTACGGCTTGGTCATAGCAACGACATCGCCAACCTGCTGCCGGATCTAGAGTCCTTCACTCCCTCGTTCTTGCTAGCGGTACCCCGTGTGTTTGAGAAGGTGTACAACTCGGCCGCTGCCAAAGCAGCCGCTGAGGGCAAAGGCAAGATCTTCGCTGTTGCTGCGAAGACCGCGATCGACTACTCAAAAGCACTCGATGCAGGCTCCCCGTCTATCGGTCTGCGACTGCGCAGGGCCATCTTCGACAAGTTGGTCTACGGCAGGCTTCGGGCGGCCCTGGGTGGTCAGTGCAGCAGTGCTGTCTCTGGCGGCGGTCCACTCGGTGAGCGCCTCGGCCATTTCTTCCGGGGTATTGGAATCACCATCTACGAGGGCTACGGACTTACCGAAACCTCACCGGTGACCTCGATGAACAATAAGCAGGCCCTACGTATTGGATCAGTTGGTCAGCCAATTCCAGGTGCTTCGTTCCGGATCGCGCAGGACGGTGAATTACTGATCAAGGGTGAGCATGTCTTCGGCGGTTACTGGAAGAATGAGCAGGCCACCGCAGAGGTGCTCGTCGATGGGTGGCTGCATACTGGAGATGTTGGTGCAATCGACCGCGATGGTTTCTTGCGCATCACCGGTCGAAAGAAAGAAATCATTGTGACCGCTGGCGGCAAAAACGTCGCGCCAGCGGTGCTTGAGGATCGATTACGGGCCAATGCGTTAGTGAGCCAGTGCATCGTCGTCGGAGACGGCAAACCCTTCATCGGCGCGCTGCTGACTCTTGACGAAGAAGCCCTACCTGGGTGGTTGAGCAGTCACAGCAAACCAGCAGATCTGTCCGGTGCGCAGTTGGCCCAAGATGCCGATGTCCATGCCGCGATCCAGGAGGCAGTGGATGAGGCCAACAAAGCCGTCTCGAAGGCTGAATCGATTCGCAAGTTCGTGATTCTCGATCATGACTTGACCGAGGCCAACGGTTATCTCACTCCGTCGATGAAAATCCGTCGGCGCAATGTTCAGGATGATTACGCCGCGAAGATCGAGCAGATCTATACCTCGTGATCTGCAAGCAGTTCCTTGAGTCGGTTAGCTTGCCGTTTCCAAGTCCAGGACTGCACGACCCACTCTCGACCGATGAGCCCTGCTTGGGCGCCCTGGTCAGGCCAACCCAGGACCTCGAGAATTGCCGCAGCCACCGCTTCAGCTGATCGCGGACTGTGCACCACTCGGCCCGTTTCACCATCGCGGACCGCTTCGGGAGCGCCTCCAGAGTTGCCAGCGACGACCGGTTTGGCGGTCGCGGCAGCTTCGAGAAAGACCATTCCCAGGCCTTCCACATCCAGGCCCGCGCGTCGGGTGCGGCACGGCATCGCGAACACGTTGGCTGCCGCGTAGTAGCACGGCAATTGCTCTGCAGGAACGCTTCCGGTGAACGTCACATAGTCGAAGACTTGCGCGCGGACTGCGAGATCGCGCAATCGTTGTTCGTCACGACCTGATCCCACCAGCAGCAACCGTGCCGAGGGCACTACCGAGCGGATCGCAGGAAGCGCCTCAATCAGTACATCTTGACCTTTGCGCGGCACGAGCCTGGAAATGCAGCCGATCACGGTCTGCGGGCCGAGCCCGTACCGATCACGCACCAGTTGAGCGTTGGCTTCGGGATTAAATCGATCAATGTCCACGCCCGGCGACACTTGAGCAAGTTTGGTCCGCTGCCCGATCGCAGCCCGCAATCGACGTTCGGTGTAACTGGTGATATAGGTCATCGCGTCGAGTCCGGTGGCGATCCGTTGTAACAGCTGACGCGCAAGTGGAAGTTGCGCCCATCCAGTTTCGTGACCATGGGTAGAGCCCACTAGGACCTGCGCGCCTGCTCGGCGCAGGGCCGGCGCCATGAGCCCGAGCGGGGCTGCGGCACCGAACCACACTCGGTCGGCACCGGTCTGATGCATCGCTTGGACGGCTCGGCGAGTCATATCAGGAGTCGGCAACATCATCGATGTGGGCGCCCGGATCACCTCAAATGGTGTCTGCGCATCGTACTTAGCTGCGCCCGGCGAGGTGGAGCTGAATACCGCGACGTCCACAGGCTCAAAGTGCTCCAGCAACGAGCGCACAAACGTCTGAATGCCGCCCTCACGTGGCGGAAAGTCATTGGTGACCACCAGTGTCTTCATGCGGCGGCGTTGGACTTCACATAGCTGATCCACGCGCTAATGAACTGCGCCCGCGTCATTGACAGATGCGACTGCAGCCAGTCGTTGAAACTCATCTCGGGGTCGGAGCTCATAGCGATCTGACGATACATGGCGACTAAAGCAGGTTGGCCAACTGCTGCATCAAGAAGACACATCGCCAACCAGGCATATTCGTATGCGCCTTCCTGCGTCGTCCCGGAGCCGGTGATTTCGTCATCACCCGGCAGGTCCGATGGTGGACCTTCAGCAAGTAACTGGGCCGCAGTAGCGGTCGCTGCCGGTGGCTTGATTTGTGCTGACTGATAACCGACAAAATCGGCGAATCCTTCTTGTAACCACAGCGGCGTGCCAGCTCTGGTCACCGCGCGCGCTGCCACGTGGGTGACCTCATGGGTCAACAACACCTGAAGCGCAATCACGCTGGCGCTGAGGATCGGCTGAGCATTCAGCAATATGCGTGCGCCACTGACCCGACCGGAGGGGACGTCGACGCTCGTGGCGACTGCGAGCGCACTCAAGTTTTGAAGATTCCGATTTCCGGTGCCGAGCGCCCGCAGATCACTCAATCGATCTGGCATAAGCAGTACCGCACGCTGTGCCCATTCCGGACCCCAGACGGCGCTCACGGCTGCCACCGCACCATCACACAGCGCACCGAGCTCGCCCAAGTTCACTGAGGTTTTCTGGGTCGCGATTACCAAGCATGAGCTGCTCTGTGCCACTGAAATCGGACCGTCGTCCCAGATTCCGTGCCATGACCCGGCCAATCCAGCGTCGGGATCGCGCAGCCATAGTTTTCCGCCGCGCTCGACAAACGTCATGGTGATGTGGTGGGTATCTGGCACGGCATCAAAGCCGGTCAGCTGATAGCTCAGCATGACCTCGGCGGTGACCGCGCGGTCCTCCGATGGTGTCGACGCAGCTTGGTGGACGCTCTTGAGCGTGTACGACCACGAAGCTACCGGCAACTGTTGAAGGTTGGCATAAACCACTTGCTGAGCGTTCGCCAGTTGCGGCTCGTCCGTCGGCAACCCGGTCAGGAACTTTTGCTGATCGTGCTGCAGCACGCCAGTTGCCCGAGCGTTGAGGATCGAGGCAATGGCAGCACGCTGCTGCTTGGTCACAGACGAAACTGCGCTGCGCGCACCCCCACAGCCTGCGATACTCAGCAGTGCGATACACGCCGCTGCAAAGTATCGACAGCGGTGACTCTGGGCCATCACGCGATGTTGAATTTGGGTGCTTAGGCCGCAGGTCGCGCTGCTGAAGTCCACTGCATCGAGCTCAGAGCGACAACTTTCACCACATCACCCTCGGTCGGCGCGTGCACGACCTGGCCGTTGCCGATATACATGCCTACGTGACCGGGCATAAAAACCAAGTCACCGGGCTGCAGCGCCGACAGTGATACGGATGGGCCTGAGCCGCCTTGCGCAGATGACGAGTGCGGCAATGAGATGCCGACTTGGCCATAGGCCCACATCGTCAATCCGGAGCAGTCGAAAGCATTCGGGCCCGACGCTGCCCAGACATACGGCTTGCCCAGTCGCGAAAGAGCAGCTGAGACCGCACCTTGCGCAGTTGCCGTGCCGCCGGTGCCGGCGCTCACAGCGGCGATCGCCGTTCCACCGGCAGTGTCCATGACTTGGGCCGCCGCGGCTGGTGACAATGCCGCAAGCTGCGATTGAAGCTGTGGCAGCTCGGACTCCATTTGCTTCTTCTTGGAAGCTAGGTCGGCCTCAGTAGCTTTAGCTGCATCAGTGGCAGCTTGAGCCTTCGCCTGGGTTTGAGCAGCCTTTTGCTCGGCAGCGGCAAGATTGGTCAGAGCGCCATTGTTGTGATCATTGATCATGTCGATCGTGTCGAGTTTTTCTAAGACCTCTCGCGGTGAGGTGCTGGTCATCAGGGTGCTCAACCCCGACAGTTGCGGCCCTTTGTAGACGCTTGCCGATACCGTTCCGACAGCGGCCACAAGCTGCTGGAGGTCGGCCTGCTGCGCCTGCAGGCTCGCTTTGGCCTGCCCAAGTTGATCGTTCTGCTGATCGAGCGCGATCTTGGCGTCGTTATATTGCTCGGCGACGGCCTCCAAGTCGTGCTGCTTTTGGACAATCTGAGCCTGGATATCCGAAGCGCTAGCCGGTGCCGAGGGTGCGGCGAAGGCGGCAGCTGGACAGAGTGTCAAACCGAATGCCGTAATTAAGGTTGCTGCGCTAAGCGAGACTAATGATCTACGTGACGTCGCCACAGGCGGCGCTCTCCTCTTCCTCAGCCGCCTACCGAGTTAGCTGACGGGTTCGGGCTGGGAAGTGAGCCCTACGGCCGGAGATGAGTCCGGACCGATTCACCCCAAGGACGTTGGGTCCCCGGTTCTTCATCACCGTTTCTCCAGTGCGGATAACGATCACGAACGATTCGGCGGTGCCGATCAGCGCGACCCTTGATGCGCCGCAGATTCCGACCGACCGCCACACCATACCGGTCATAGCCGATTCGAGACAATGCCCCACCTCGTTCGAGATCTGCGCCACCCCGGTCCGGGTTTAAGATCGGCGCATGCCACAGTCCTCAATCGTCGCCCCATCGCAATTCGACCGTCGGCGACTGATTCCGATGCGTGGTCGAGATCGGCACGAGATCGTCCAAGAACGGAACAGTTGGGGCGGTGGTCGCCCTTGCGATTCCAGTCGGCATCTATACCGTTGCCCTCTACCTGATCTATGTTCAGTTAACGTTAACAAGGACGTTTGACCGGCTCCATTTTGCGCAGATCGTGGGTACGGCCGTGCTACTTGCTCTAGCGATCTCGCTCGCAGCGATTGGCGCGCCCATTGGCGGGTGCCTAATGGTCCTCATGCTTTGCGCCCTGGGTGACCGTCGTTGGTTACGAGCTCAAGGGCCACCGACATAACGCACGTATCTTGGCTGAACTGCCGAACTAGCGATCCACTTTTTCTGGCCTACCTTTTGCCAGGTTGGAGCAATCTTTGCGTTGTTAGGCATAACCGGCTCGATATTCACTGAGGTCTAGGTCGGCATCCCAATCGGAATCCTCGAGCCAGTCTTCAGCGGCATCGAACGGCGCGATGAGGCCAACTTCGGCGAGGACGCGGAAAGCATTGCTCTCCACGGGCTCAAGCTGCGACCATGGCGGTGGCGAGCCCGAAATCGACACGACAGCTGGCATCCCTAGCAGTATCGGAACTATGCAATCGCCGCACGCAGACGGAGTATTCGCCGGGCAACCTTCGCAATCGATCATCATGCTGCTGACCGTAGCGACAGCCCCCGACATTGATTTAGCAAACAACCAACTGAGCGTCGGCTCCCCGTCAATGTCGGGATGATCGCCTAACCTGCGGGCATGATCTCACCAGTCGAAGGTGCTGCTTCGAATACCGAGTCTCGGGAGCACACCTTGCAACGGCGAGCACAGCAACTGGCCTTTGATGAGCTTGGCGAGCCGTTGCGTGAGGTGACATTTGTTGTCGTCGATCTAGAGACGACCGGAGGATCTGCGCGCACCGACAAGATCACTGAGATTGGCGCGATCAAGATCCGCGGCGGTGAGATCCTCGCCGAATTTCAAACATTGGTCGATCCGGGTATCGGAATCCCGCCACATATCCAGGTTCTCACCGGAATTACTGAGTCGATGGTCTATCGCGCGCCCAAGTTCGATGCGGTGTTGCCAGCCTTCCTCGAATTCGCCGGCCTCGAAGGCGGCGCGGTACTCGTGGCTCACAACGCGCGTTTTGACGTCGGATTTTTGAAGCAGGCAGCCCGTGATCTTGACGTCGCCTGGCCCGCGCACCGTACGGTCGATACCGTTCTCGTCGCCCGCCGTGTACTCGGTCGCGATGAGGTGCGCAATTGCAAACTCAGCACCCTCGCTGCCTATTTTCGATCACCGACAACCCCCAACCATCGCGCGCTTGACGATGCGCGGGCGACCGTCGCGGTGTTGCACGCGCTGTTCGAGCGCTTGGGATCAATTGGCGTGCAATCTATCGACGAACTATTGGCGCTGTCTTACGAAATCACTCCCGCACAACGCTCCAAACGGCACCTAGCCCATAATTTGCCCAGCGGTCCAGGAATCTATATCTTCCGAGACAACCGCAATAATCCTTTATATATAGGGAAAAGCAAGAACATCCGACGTCGGGTCCGAAATTATTTTACCGGTAGTGAGCCACGCAAGCGGATGCGTGAGATGGTGGCTCTGGCGGCATCGGTCGATGCGATCCTTTGTGCGCATGAGCTTGAGGCGGAGGTCCGCGAGCGTCGCCTGATTGCTTCGTTGAAGCCGCCCTATAACCGGCGGTC
>JBDTCL010000027.1:0-5220 GCA_039923595.1 Antricoccus sp.
AGTAGTCCACCGCCGCGGCACAACTTCACCTCACTCCCGCGGATCCGCTCCGAGCGCCCGGCGTTTGAATTGCATTACCCGCACATGCTGGAGCGGATGGAGCTCGAGGCTCATGCCGGGAGCAAGACCCACGAGGACCGGGTCGCAGCCATGGCTGGTGCCTCTGCGGACGCAGTGCCACTCGAGGATCGAGAACGCGACGGCCATAACCGTCCCATATAGGTTTGGTCGGTGACGAACACCGTACTGGTCAACCTCACTGGGTCTGATCGACCTGGTGTTACTACCGCGGTGTTTGGCGCGCTATCGCAACTCAGCGCAGACGCTGCAGGCCATGTTGATGTGGTCGATATCGAGCAGGTCGTTATCCGGGGCCAGCTCGTCCTGGGTATTGAGTTGCGGACCGACTGTCCGCTTCAGACGGTTCGTGATGCGTTGGCTGTGGTGCAATCACAGACCGGCGTGCACGCGAGCGTCCTGAGCGATTCTGATCCGATGTATCACCAGCGACGTCGTGGGCGACACCATGTCGTCGTCCTCGGCCAGCCCCTGAATCCGCGGGCCATCAGCGTCATTACTGGGACGATCGCCGAGCTAGGCGCGAATATCGACCGTATTCACCGGTTGAGTGACAATCCGGTGACAGCGATCGAGTTCGTGGTTTCGGGCGCATCGACGGAAATGCTGCGTCCGGCGCTGAGCGCCGCGTCGTTTGCCGTGGGCGTGGACGTCTCGGTTGAAAAGGCGAGCCTTGATCGCCGATCAAGGCGGTTGATCGTGATGGATGTTGACTCCACGCTCGTGCGTGGCGAAGTGATTGACTCTCTCGCGGCGAAGGCGGGGCGGCTCAGTGAAGTAGCAGCGATTACTGCTCGGGCGATGGATGGTGAGCTTGATTTCGCCCAAAGCCTGACCGCGCGAGTGGCGATGTTGCGCGGCCTATCTGTAGCGACGCTGGATCAGGTTCGACGAGATCTGCAACTCACACCGGGTGCGAGCACGCTGATCCGAACGTTACGCCGCATGGGGTATCGGATCGGGGTGGTCTCCGGCGGGTTCACCCAGATCATCGACAGTTTGGTCACTGACCTCGGCCTGGATTTCGGTGCGGCCAATACGCTTGAGGTTCACGATGGCGTCCTCACCGGCCGTGTACTTGGCCCGATCATCGATCGCGCCGGTAAGGCGGCTGCGTTGCGCCAGTTCGCCGACCGTTTCGGCATTCCGATGTCGCAGACAGTTGCGGTGGGTGACGGCGCGAACGACCTTGACATGCTGACTGCTGCCGGACTCGGAATCGCCTTCAACGCAAAGCCGGTCGTCCGCGAGCAGTCAGATACCTCGTTAAATCTGCCGTATCTCGACGCGCTACTGTTCTTCCTCGGCATCAGTCAAGACGAGGTCGCACTCGATTAGTCAGTGACTAATGGAGCGCTATTGAACCGGCCTGACGACGGGTTCGCCGATCAGCGAAATGCCCGCTTGACGCATTTGACGCAGCGCTTTATCGGTGGTGGCGCGGGCCACGCCGGCGGTCAGATCCAGCAGAACCGTCGTGTCGAAGCCGTTTTCAACAGCGTCAATGGCAGTCGCGCGGACACAGTGATCAGTAGCAATGCCGACGATGTCGACGGCGGTGACGTTGCGATCATGTAGCCACTCGGCGAGGGTGTCATCGTCGCTGGAGCCCTCAAAGCCGCTGTAAGCCGCCTCGTACTCGCCCTTATCAAAAATCGCGTCCACGTCTTTGGGGTCGAAATTTGGATGAAACTGCACGCCGTCGGTCCCCACGACACAGTGCCGTGGCCAGGAGTCGACAAAATCCGGCGTTTCACTGAAATGCTCGCCAGGATCGATGTGATGATCGCGAGTCGCGACGACATAGTCGTAGTCATGGGTCGCCGCAAGCTCAGAAATCTCGACCGCGACTTCAGCGCCGCCGACGACCGCCAGCGAACCGCCCTCGCAGAAATCTTGTTGGACATCAACGACGATGAGGGCTCGGGCCCGGTCGGCAACCTGGTCGGAATCGTCCTCGTTCAGGTCGTCGAAGTCCTCAACAACGTAGTCATCATCGGTGACGCTATTCGGCTCGTCAGTTGTGCTCATGGCAAGTCTCGTTCCTCAGCTGGTGAAGTGGTGCATCTCAACGTCGATAGCTGCCGATCCGCGCGAGAGTTTGCGCGCTTCACGGGGCAGAGTTTTGATCGCCCGCGCATGGTAATCACGTGCCTGCTCTAGCGTAGCGACCTCGCCCATGTCGCCGCTGCGAATCAATGGAACCTGCAAGTCTAGATCGTGCTCATGCGGCTCAGGAACCCCCTGAGCAGCGGCCTCTTCACCGATCATGATGCCATTGCGGTTGTGCCGACGAACTGCTCGCTTGGCACCGGCATCGTTGACTTTGCCAGTCGATGCCTTGGCGACCCCGACCCCGTCCCGTTCGACGATCTTGTACACCATGCCGCAGGTCGGTGCGCCAGAGCCGGTAACTAGCGAGGTACCGACTCCGTATCCGTCGACGGGTGCGGCTGCGAGGGCGGCGATCGCGTACTCATCCAGATCGCTAGTGACGATAATCCGGGTATTCGTGGCGCCAAGCGAATCGAGTAACTCGCGTGCTTCGCGGGCTAGGACGGCCAGATCGCCACTATCGAGCCGGATCGCGCCGAGCCCAGTGCCGGCGACCTCTACGGCCGTACGGATTCCTTGCATCACTTCGTAGGTGTCCACCAGCAGCGTCGTGCCCGGTCCGAACACATCAACTTGGGAGCGGAAAGCATCAATCTCGGTATCGTGCAGCAGAGTGAATGAATGCGCGGCTGTGCCAGCCGTTGGCACGGCGAATTCGCGCCCCGACTGAAGATTAGACGACGATGCGAATCCCACCAGATAGGCCGCCCGAGCGGCCGCCACGGCCGCCTGTTCGTGCGTTCGACGCGAACCCATCTCGATACACGGGCGGCCGCCGGCGGCACCGACCATGCGAGCGGCGGCTGAGGCGATTGCTGAATCATGGTTAAGAACGGACAAAATGAGGGTCTCGAGGATGACGCCCTCTGCGAATGAGGCGTGAACGCTGAGAATGGGAGAGCCGGGAAAATAAAGATCCCCTTCGCGGTAGCCGTCGATATCACCGCTAAATCGGTAATTGGCTAACCAGTCGAGTGTGTCGCGATCAACGACCTTGCTGGCCGCGAGCGCGCCGAGCTCAGAGTCGCCGAATCGGAATTGGCGGATCTGTTCGATGAGTCTGCCGGTGCCAGCGACGACGCCGTAACGCCGGCCATCGGGCAGGCGTCTGGCGAAAGCTTCGAACACGCAATCACGCGATGCGGTGCCGTCACGCAATGCTGCGGCAACCATCGTGAGCTCGTAATGGTCGGTAAGCAACGCTGAGGAGTCTGGACGGGACAGCACGGCTTCGCGATCAGTCATGCACGACATCCTATTCGTGGAACAATGGTGGCCATGGCACGGCTCAAAGAGGCAGTAAAGACCGCTCCGCAGCAGCAGCAGACCGTCGAGAGTGACGCTGCGGTTGAGCATGATGGGCAATGGGTTGCGATTGTGTGGAACGATCCAGTGAACCTGATGACCTATGTCACTTATGTGCTCAAAAAACTGTTTGGCTATGACGATCCGACGGCGACGAAATTGATGCTTGACGTGCATCAAAAAGGCAAGGCTGTCGTGGCCACCGGTACGAAGGAATCGATGGAACACGACACTGCGCGACTCCACGCTGCTGGTCTCTGGGCCACCTTTCAGCCAGCATGAGCCGATCGAGCGCGCATTTTTGGCCCGATGATGATCGGCTTGAGGTACGAATCGAGCCCTTCGAGACGCAACTGCTTTGTGAACTCATCGGGCAGGTGCGAGCGTTGCTAATGGAGCGCGCAACCGAAGTTGGTGCCGGCCAACCGTTCGCCGTCGAGCTGGATGACGAGGAGGCCTTAATCGCATCACTGGAGTCAGCGCTTACGCCATTGCCGCCACCGTCCGATGAGGTGATCGCGCGGTTGCTGCCCGGTGGCCGAATGGATCGAAGCGAGCATGCTGATGCCAGCGCGGCAGAGTTTCGAAGGCTCACTGAGGACGACCTGCGTCGCACCAAAATCACTGATGCAGACAAGGCGCTCGAAGCGCTCGGACGAATCGAGTCAGAGCCCACAATGTCGCTCACCGAGGGTGAGCAACTGCTGCGGGCGATAAACGACGTAAGGCTGAGCCTCGGTGCTCGTCTTAATGTGGAGGAAGACACCGCTTATCCGCGCAAGATTCGCAACGAGCATGACCAAGCGCTAGCGGTTTACTTCTGGACCGGTGGCCTGCAGGAAGAATTAGTCGAGGCGGTCATGACGCTCGACCTTGGTTAAGTGCCGTGCGAGTGCAGAATGCGATCAAGATCGCAGTCATCGCCGGTTGATGAATATCGCGAGAATTTATCGGGTTTTGGCGCGGCGGCGAGCGTAGTCCCACAAAAGACCGAGGCCAGTCAGTACTGCCGCAGCCGCGCAAATGATCACGCCTCGCTGAGGTGTGGAACTTTGACGTAATGCGATGATCGAGCCGATTACGCCGACGGCTCCGGTCGCAATCATGAACGCCACAATGCTCAGCCGCAGCAAATTCGTGACGCCTTGGTGAACGAGGTCGGTGAAATTATTCGGATCACGCCGCTCGTCCCATACCCGTACTCGGCGTGCGCCCAACCAGAGCGCGGGTACACAGATCACCGCAGAGACGATGAGGATTGCAATGGCCATGATCCGCTGAGTCTAGATAATGAACCAAGATGCGATCATCGCGCCACGCACAGCGTTAACTCATGTTTCGCACAGGCAGATTAATCAGGGCATCATGGAACCATGGGTATCTCAGACGGCACCGGTTCTAGCGCATCTCTGAGCACATCTGCTTCACCGGCAAAGAAGGGACGGGCCACTCCGCGCCTGGAAAGGCCATTGCCCGCAGCGATCTTTATGCTCGCAGTGGTTGCGGTTATGTATCTGCTCGAGGTCATCGATCAGTCGACAAAGTTGAATCTCGACCAGTACGGCATCGAGGCCCACCACCTCGATGGGCTGCCGGGCATGTTCGCAGCACCATTTCTGCACGCCTCCTATGGACACTTAAGTGCCAATGCGTTGCCGTTCCTGGTCTTGGGCTGGCTCACCTTGATCGGCGGTCTATGGCGGTTCCTGCTAACGACTTTGA
>JBDTCL010000028.1:0-6027 GCA_039923595.1 Antricoccus sp.
TGGACGGTGGAGCTGCTTACCGCGCCCGCTTGGCAGATCTTGTCGAGGACGGCCGATGCGTGGTGTGCGTCCAGGACGGGCAAGTCATCTTCAAGGCTGAAATCGGTGCTCGATCCGATAGCGTCGCGCAAATCCAGGGTGTGTGGGTCCATCCGGCCTACCGCAGTAGCGGTCGTGGCCGGGTCGGCACTGCTGTCTTGGTCAACTACGCGCTCGCCCTCGGGCACCGAACGGTGAGCCTCTATGTAAACGAATTCAATACCCCGGCGCGAGTGGCCTATGAGGCAATCGGTTTTCAGACCGTCGGTACCTTCTCGACAGTTTTGTTCTAGCCAGCAGGTTTCAAGCCGCGGTGATGTCGGTGCAGAAATATGCCGATGACAGTACTGGATCTTTCCCGCAAGATTGCGCGCGCGGCGGTGACTGCAGGTCCTGCCGCACCGTGACGGTCCAAATCTGACTCTCATCGCCAAATCGCACTTTGTACACGTCACCAACACTTAAGATGTCGATGAAAGACGTGGCTCGGCCCGTCCTTGTACGCAGCGCGACGTCTGCGGCCTGCGCAGGCTTGGCAAGGGCACTCATACCCCGCAGCAGTTGCGGGATCTCGGTGCCCGAAACCGCAGCCTGGTACACCGCTTCGACGTTGCCGCGATTTAATCGACCATAAGTAGCTCCACTGGGCAAGATGAGTGCCGTAGCGGCAAATCGGTGTCCGCCGAGATGGCTGCATTCCCACACGTGATTTCCGTGTTTCTCGCGCAGCTGCCGGGCAAGAGGTCGACCCTTCACCGCGCAGCACAAGTCTCGCTTCGAGTGTGCGCAGACCAACACCACCGGATCGGTAATGAGTTGCGAACGTGGATAGACCCCCGATGGGTCGTCTCGCGCGTAGGCAGCCCAATTGATTTCGAGAATTTCGATCGGATCAACCACAGCGAGCAGGGCGACCGAACCACTGTTGATACACGCGGCGTAGACCGCCCGTCCATTGCGGTGACCGTGTTCGGTGTGCCGACCAGGGCGCCGAATCATCAATACCTTGACATCGTGCTGCGCAGCAAGCCGAGCGATCTGGTTGGCGAGATGATGATCAAGATCACCGTTATTGAGGGCATCCCTGCCCCAGGGGCCACCCTGCTCAATTACCAGATAGCGATTCGCGACGCCGGCGGTGCCCGCCAGCGGTTCAGCTAATGCAACTGACTGGTCCGAGCATCGGAAAGTTTCGGACACAAGCCCTCTCATTCGGGGTGATCACTGTTGTGCACTACCACCTGCACGGAGGTCGCCAATTCGACGGCGTGTTCAATCAATCGGCGTCGAGGATTGCCGACCGGCACGGTAACACGCTGTGCAATATTGCGAAGCTGGGCTGCGGCTGTTGACTGCAGGAGTTGGTCGATTAACAGCGTATCGCCACCGAGAATCAGCAGGCCCAGGCCAGTAGGCCGATCACCAAAGACCGTGCGGACCGCGCGATCGGCAGACTCGACGAGCTTGGTCGCTTGGTTATCTCGGCGGCGAGCGAATCGTTGTTGGCTCTGGCCACCGGCAGCGGTGCGTCCCTGCACGTAACCGCCACCGGTCTTGCTTGCCGCGACAGTGACTTGCGGGCCATCGATAGCCACGCGCGCGATGGAATAGCCGCCACGCCGCAACAGCACGACCGCCCCATCCAGGCAGGGTCGGCATGATTTGAGGAGCTGATCAAGTGTGGCGGGCTGCTCCTGCGGCAGCGCAATGAGCGGCCCGCTGATAATGGCCGTGCCGCCGAATTCAGTTCTCACCGTCAATTGTTCAATAGCTACAATCTGGCCATTGCGCCGGATAAATCCATCAAGCCATGGACTCAATCTGGTCTGGGTGACGTTGACGGTGCTCATTATGCTGATTGCCCAGGGAATGGATGCAGCAGCGCCGCGTTGCCCTCGATGACTTGCCGCCACGCCAATGACTGGACGCTCGAGTCGATCAAAGCGTTTAAGGCGAATACACGGGTCGTCGATGTGTCGCAGTTGCCGAGGGCAAAGCGCCAGACCGCAGTCAAACCCTCCTCAATCTGCCCTGCGACGACGATCGCCGAGGTGGGATCAGTAACTGGACTGGGTAGTTGGTAGGCCGCTAAGCCGGGGTTGGGAATAGCTGAGCCGGCCACGATGAGCGTCTCGAGCTGGTCACGCCGAACGCGGTGGGTTTGCTCAGCTGCAGAGACGGCCGGTCGTCGGGTCGCCGCCGCGTACGTACCGATGACGCCATAGGCCCAGATGGCCGCATGCTCAGCCGCGAGCGCGGCTTGCATGGCCTCAAGTTGGCTAGTCACTGCAGCACGATCTGATGGCACGCGTGACAGGCGGCGATTGAACCGAGCAACCCGACGCGATCTGCCGCCGAATTAGGCACGTACGACATCGTCTTTTGTTGAAGTGAGCTCTCTGCAGCACGAAGAGCGGCAATCGCTGCGACTGGATCGGCGATCGGTGCGCCGGAGGATGCCGCGGCGGCGCTTGAGACCGACGCGGCTGCAGCGGGCGGCGGTGGTTTGCGGGCTAAGGCAGCCGCAAGGGCAGCGACATGCTGCTCAAGATTAGATTTCAACGGAGCAAGACGGACGCCGAGAGTGCCGATCGCCCGTATCGTTGCATCGTAAGAGTCGCGTAATGATGCGTGTTCGGTGAGTAACTGCGTGAGGGGGTCAGGTGCCCGGGTCCGGGACCCCGTGCTGCCGGGGCGACCGACCGTGCAACCAGCGGCGGACGCACCAACGATGGCCCCAGCGAGCGCCAGAAAACCACGTCGAGAGGGCTGATCCCGCGAAGCCTGAATCTGCTCTGCGTCGGAGTATCTAGTCATCGAATACAGTTTGCCACCAGCCAGATGCTCGATGAGGGGAGCGCGCCGGTATCCTCGGTTGGACAATTGCGCGGGAAAAACGTGCATCAACAACCGCGAGGGGTGAGCGCATGAACTCCGGCACATCAGCAGCGGGATCAGCCAGCCACGATGTTGAGGTTTTTACCGATCTCATCGAGCCAATTGTCCGTCATCTTGGCATCGATCTCGACGAACTCACTGTCGCTCAGGTCGGTAGACGACGAGTTGTTCGGGTCATCGTCGACAGTGATGGGGGCGTTTCACTCGACTCGATTTCGCTACTGAGCAGTCGTATTTCTTCGATGCTCGACGAACGTGAAGGCGACGTCGGCCATCAGCCCTATACCTTAGAAGTAACCTCGCCGGGAGTCGATCGGCCCCTGAGCACCGAACGGCACTGGTCACGCGCAGTCGGACGTTTGGTCCGCGCGACTATCGACAACACGCCTATCGAGGGCCGCATAGAACGGGTCGCCAACGGTGCCGTCACATTGCATCCCGACAACGCCGATCCGATGACAGTGCCTATTGCGCAGGTGTCATCGGGCCAGGTTCAGGTTGAGTTTACGAGGGCGTCTGAGGTCGAAGACCAGACGCCGCGCCGGGCACCTCGGCCCAAGAAAACGCCTAAGAAACCCAAAAAACCAAAAGGTATGCGCCACCCTGCCGCTACCGAAGGAGAATCATCGTGAACGTAGATATCGCAGCACTTCGCGTCATTGAGCGCGAGAAAGACATCTCGTTCGAAACGGTAGTTGCGGCAATCGAGACCGCCCTGTTATCGGCATACCGCCATTCCGCTGATTCAGCTTCGCATGCTCGGGTTGAAATCGATCGCAAATCTGGTCTTGTGCAGGTTATTGCCGAGGAGGTTGACGAAGCGGGCTCCATTGTCCGTGAGTGGGATGACACCCCGCTCGACTTTGGCCGGATCGCTGCGATGACGGCGAAACAAGTGATTTTGCAACGCTTACGCGAGGCTGAGCAGGAGCACACCTTTGGCGAGTTCTCGGGCCGCGAGGGCGATCTTCTCGGCGGCGTTATCGAAGCGGACGCGATGCGTAATCAGCGCGGCGTGATCTCGGTCAGATTGACCAGCAGGCTGGAGGCCGTCTTACCGCAGACCGAGCAGGTTCCAGGTGAAGATTACTCCCACGGCACTCGGTTAAAAGTCCTTCTCATCTCGGTTGTCCGCGGAATGCGTGGACCGCAGGTGACCGTCAGCCGGAGCCATCCCAACCTGGTACGCAAACTGTTCGCCCTGGAGTCTCCAGAAATCGCCGATGGCACAGTTGAGATTATCTCGATCGCGCGAGAGGCGGGTCACCGAACAAAGATCGC
Source organism: Antricoccus sp. (assembly GCA_039923595.1). Lineage (GTDB taxonomy): Bacteria > Actinomycetota > Actinomycetes > Mycobacteriales > Antricoccaceae > Antricoccus. The sequence continues at coordinate 4,219 of JBDTCL010000028.1, forward strand.
AGTGCGATCGAACTCCGCGGACGTGAGTGCAAAAGGCGCGTGCATCGGCGAGATGGGCGCCCGGGTGCGCAACGTGATGAGCGAACTTCACGGTGAGAAGATTGACATCATCGACTATTCGGAGGACCCCGCTGAATTTGTGGGTAATGCGCTTTCGCCGGCGCAGGTGGTCAAGGTCATCGTGACCGATCGATTCGCACGGGCCGCACGGGTCATCGTGCCAGACTTCCAACTTTCGCTCGCTATCGGCCGCGAAGGCCAAAATGCTCGACTTGCGGCACGATTGACTGGCTGGCGCATCGATATCCGCAGCGATGCACAGGTACCGGAAGATGATCAAGCAGGGGTCGCAGACAACTAGGACCAGAGACTCTTAGAGATATTTGCATAACCGGGAACGCTTGGCGAACCGGCCGCGAGCCGCGCCTAATTTAGTCGAAACGAAATTCCTGGCAGGCCGTCCAGTTCTCGCATAGATCCTGCAGCCGTAGGTGGTTGCTGAAATCACTGGTACTGGGGGCGGTCTGATGCTTCGGGTTTCAGGCCAAGCGCGTAGCCCCAAAGTCGGCTCAGGGTGATTAAGGCATCGTCCAAGTCGTAGTCTCGCTCTTCGACGACCAGCCAGGTATAAAAAGCGTGCGTAGCCATCGCCACTAGACAACTCGCAGTGATCTCTGGGTCGAGACCGGGATCGACTTCCTTTCTTTCTTGCATTCGCAAGATACTATGGCGAACCCGGTCCTCAGCAGTGTGCCGAAATTTAATGCGAAGCACTTTGATCTCAGGGTCGAAAGTCGCTGCTTGCTCAAACAGGGCGAGCATTCGGGAGTTGCGACGGTAAACCTCGAGAAACCGACGGTTGCCATGTTCAATGCGCTCAAACGGGGTTGGGCGAATATCGCCACCGTAGCTGCTCGGCTGATAAATCGGCGGTAGCACCTCGGCCAGAACTGCGCGAAAGATGTCGGTTTTCGACTCGAAATACGTGTAAAAGGTTCCGTGCGCGACCCTCGCTGCTGTTGCGATATCTGCGACTCTGGTGTCGAAGAAGCCAACGTCTGCGAAGACACGCTCGGCGGAAATGAGCAGTTTTTGGCGAGTCAGTTGGGCCTTCGCAGACGGCGTTTTGCGTTGTGCAGCGTTCGCATGCCCTGATTTATCGATCATCGTGATTTGGTCCGTTCGCTCGTTCACTAGCTAATCGGCACTTTAGTTGTCTGCCATCTGAGATCACGAAGTCGTTACTTGAGCGGTATTGACATCAGTATCTCGGTTAGTTGATAGTGACATCAATGTCAATTTTAACGGAACATTCACTTCTCGCTTAGTTCGTGTAAGACCGAAGGGGCGTTCAGTGCGTCAGACATCGAGTGCAGATGCAGCAGAAAGCAGCGTCTTCGACGCGCTCTTCAGACCGCGTTCTATCGCAATCGTCGGCATATCTGGAAAAGAACTAAGCCTGGCCGCACGACCAATGCGATATCTGCAACGCAGCGGATTCGCCGGCCTGTTGTATCCGGTGAATCCCAACTATGACGAGCTCGGTGGTCTCAAATGCTACTCGTCGCTTGAGGCGATCGAGACGTCAATCGACCTGGTTCTGAGCATGGTGCCAGCCGCCGGAGTCATCGATGTCCTGCGTTCAGCAGGCCGGGTCGGTGCGCGTGCGATGGTCGTCTTTGCCTCCGGGTTTGCCGAGACTGGTCCCGAGGGGCTAGCGCTTCAGGAACAGCTCACGCAGGCCGCGCGAGAGACAAACGTACGGGTCCTCGGCCCTAATTGCCAAGGCCTAATAAACAACGAGCTAGG
>JBDTCL010000029.1:0-22367 GCA_039923595.1 Antricoccus sp.
TTTGCTGAAGAAATCTGAAGCTGGCGTCGTATTTACGACAGGCGATCAGGTGGGTATCGCTGGCATCGGCTTCATTCTCGCCTTTGGCACGTTGCTTTTTACCTGGCCGCGAGTCTGGGCAAACTCAGAGCGGGTTCGAGTGCGCAATATTTTCAGCACAAAGAATGTTCCCTGGGGTGTCGTCAGCGGAGTAGGTGTGACCAGCGGCGCGGCGTGGGCGGTGCTGGATTTGCACGATGATGATCAGGTCGCGATGCTCGGACTTCAGGTGGGAGATGGAGAGTACGCGCTCGCCGCAATGAAGCGTTTACGGCAATTGCATCAACAGGCGACCGGTCCGGCCAAAGCTACTGGCGAAAACGCGTGACTATGTCGACGCCAGATCATTCTTCGTTGAATATCCTGCAAGACGCGCTGGCTGCGGCCGATCGAGCCCAACAGAGGTCACTCCCGCAGAGTTTGGCTGCGCCAGCTGATGATGGGCTGCCCAGTCCCGAACTTGAAGCTGCGTTGCTTGCCTGGGCCAGCGCTCAGGGCGATACGACCGATCAGCAGCAGGCGGTGATCGAGGCATTCCGAATCGCCCGGATGTATGTGGCTGCGGTCGCTCCACAACGCGATCAAATCGGCATGATTGCGCTGCGCCGCGAGGACGGGATGACAGCAATTCCGGTTTTTACCAGCATCGAGCGGCTGATCGCTTGGAAGCCTGAAGCGCGTCCGCTGCCACATATCGGGTCGATTGTGGCTTCGATGGCCAAAGACGATGGTCATCAGGTCGCTGTGATCGATATTGATGGGCCGATTACGGCTACCTTGCCGTTGGAAGCGATTTTGAGCTGAGGGCGGTCGGTCTTAGTGTGATGGCTACCGCGCTCGCGCTGGCTGGATCGACTGGTGTGAAGACTGGTATCATCGGAGTCGCGACCGTACTTCGGTCTCCCCAGGGGGCTGTCGTACAGCAAGTGGAGTTCACTCCCACCTAAGCGTTCGTCGATTTCATCGTCACGACTTTGGGTTCAAGGTCTGTGCAGCGCCCGCGGGCGTCGCATGTGGTGACGAGCATTTTCACCACGGCGCGTGAGCGTCAGGCTTTGTGGGCTGGTGGATTCCTTCGCACGGAACAACTGCACGCAACATGTGCAATCCATACCAGCAACAGAAGGAGGCGCCATCAGCGTCGAACCGCGTATCAATGATCGGATTCGGGTACCCGAGGTCCGTCTTGTCGGGCCCGAGGGCGAACAAGTGGGCATAGTCAAGGTCGAAGACGCGTTGCGTCTGGCTCAGGAAGCAGACCTTGATCTGGTCGAGGTAGCTCCGGACGCCCGCCCGCCGGTATGTAAATTGATGGATTTCGGCAAGTTCAAGTACGAGCAGGCGCAGAAGGCCCGTGAGGCCCGGCGCAACCAAACGCTCACTGTCATCAAAGAGATGAAGCTGCGGCCGAAGATTGATCCGCATGACTATGAGACCAAAAAGGGACACGTTGTCCGTTTCCTGAATGCCGGGGACAAGGTCAAAATTACGATCATGTTCCGTGGCCGCGAGCAGTCGCGGCCCGAATTGGGCTACCGACTTCTTCAACGGCTTGCTGCCGACATCGAGGAACTGGGTTTCGTCGAGTCATCACCGAAGCAGGATGGCCGAAATATGGTCATGGTTGTTGCGCCTCATCGCAGCGCCGCCACTCGCAAAGCTGCCAGCGACAATGTCGCTCGCGCTAAGTCGAGCACAAGCACCACCACCACAAATACCACCACCACTAATACTCCGGCGGCGAGTGCTTAGCTCACCGTCGTACGCCGGTTATCGCAATCGTTACCGGCACGCCTGATGCGAGTTAACTCCTGCGTCGACACACTGAAGGAACCGAACAACAATGCCAAAACAGAAGACCCATAAGGGCACCGCCAAGCGTGTACGCGTGACCGGTACTGGCAAACTCGTGCGCGAGCGCGCAAAGAGGCAACACAAGTTCGAGTACAAGTCATCGGCTCGCAAACGCCGTCTGGACGGCATTGAGGTGCTTAGCCCCGCCGACACCAAACGCATCAAGAAACTTCTCGGCCGCTAAACCTCACTACTTTTCAGATTGGATTAGGTAACACAGATGGCACGCGTAAAAAGAGCTGTAAATGCACATAAGAAGCGCCGCGAGGTACTCGACCAGGCAAAAGGTTATCGCGGTCAGCGCTCTCGGTTGTACCGCAAGGCCAAGGAGCAGGTGCTGCACTCGGCCACATATTCCTACCGTGACCGCAAGGCACGGAAAGGTGATTTCCGTCAGTTGTGGATTCAACGGATCAACGCTGGTGCGCGCGCGAACGGAATGACCTATAACCGGTTTATCCAAGGATTAAAGGCCGCCGGCGTCGAGGTTGATCGCAAGATCCTCGCCGATCTTGCGGCCACCGACGAGTCAGCATTCGCCGCGCTCGTCGAAGTAGCAAAGGCCAACGTTCCTGCTGCGAACACCGCGGCTTAATACGTCTTCGGCTCTGGCCGAGAATAGTTCAAAGATCATTATGGACCAACCCGGGCCGCTCACCGAAAAGAGCGCCCGGGTTGTTTCATCTCGCAAACTATTCGCGCGGGCTCATCGCGCTGCAACAACAGAGTTTCTCGTCGATGGCCCTCAAGCGGTCCGCGAAGCGCTCCAGTTTGGTACCGTCACCCAACTGTTCTTCGATATCAATACTGTTGATCGTCTCGCGGAGATTCATCAGATTGCCGTCGTGGCGAAGATCCCTGTGCGGTACTGCACGACTAAAGCAATCGCCTCACTAGCGCAATCAGTCACTCCACAAGGGGTCGTCGCGCAGTGCGCGAGCATCGATGCCTCATTGGCTGATCTTGGGCAGCCTCGACTGTTAGCGATCGCGCTTGAGGTTCGCGACCCCGGTAATGCTGGCGCGATTATCAGATGTGCTGATGCTGCCGGTGCTGATGGCGTCATCATTGCTGGCGATAGCGTCGATATTTACAATGCCAAGGTCATCCGCTCCACTGCCGGCAGCCTTTTTCATCTACCGATTGTGCGAACCGATGATGTGACCGGGCTCATTGCCGATATGAAATCTCGCGGTCTGATAGTGATAGCGACCGAGGGCGAGGCGCCACTGGACCTTGACGAGATCATTGATGCAGGCGGGCTTGCTGGGCCGACCGCGTGGCTATTTGGCAATGAGGCCCGCGGGCTGCCCGATGAGGTGGCGCAGTTGGCCGACTTGCGCGTACGGATTCCGATACGAGGTCGGGCAGAGAGTCTCAATCTCGCTACGGCGTCAGCAGTCTGTCTGTTTGCCAGTGCACGCGCACACCGTGAGATCGCTACAAGCTAGTAATATTAGCGAAGTAGTTGAGTTCAGCTGTTATGATGATCGGTTGGACGACGTATAATTAAATACCTGATCGATTCGATTGCTCACGCTTTGCGGATCGATGACGCCCAGGTAATGCTAGACATTGGCTCCTCAAGCAGGAAATTCGACGGTGCTCGGCGCGAATTCGTCATGACGCTCGACCAAAGCTGCCGCGCTCCGTACTGTGAGGCACCGACTGGGGCTATCGATCACGTGGTGCGGCATACCGATGGTGGTCGTACTCGCGCGATGAACGCTCAAGATTTATGCAAGCGGTGCAACTATGCAAAGGAAGCACCCGGTTGGCAGCACCGCGCGGCCGCTCCCATTCAGGACTATCCACGGTAATCATCACCACACGCACCGGCCACCCTATCGAAGTCAGTCACCGGCGGCTCTCGAGAAGCCACCACCGGTCCGCTCGCGTCAAAGTCCTCTAGAACGAAAATATCGGTAACCTCGGCGCTGCTGCCTTAGTCGCGTCGACCTAACCAGAGCACCGGTCAGGTGTCTGATTGACGATTCAGCGTCACGTCAGTGTCGATCAGCGTCGCGTCAGCTCAGCGTTAAACCTGTCTGGCGATGGTCGTCGCTGATCCTTGCGCGCTAAACTCCTTAGCGGTAGTCAAGCAACTAACCTCTTCTAAGAGATGAGTTCGAACGTGGCATTGCGTGAGAAGATGTCCACAGATGCGTCGGCGCCGGGAACGAATGCTCAGACTCGCGCGGAGGCGCGTCGCGAACGTCTGCGCAACAATCCGCGCTATAAGTGGATCGCGTTATCGAATACGACACTCGGGGTACTGATGGCGACCATCAATTCCTCGGTTTTACTGATCGCCCTGCCCAACATCTTCGGCGGCATCAAGCTTGATCCGCTATTGCCTGCCAATGTGGGCTACCTACTTTGGCTGATCTTGGGCTTTCTGGTGGTGACTGCCGTGCTCGTGGTGAGCCTGGGGCGCATCGGAGATATGTTCGGGCGGGTCAAAATGTACAACCTCGGCTTCGCTATTTTTACGGTCTTCTCCATCTTGCTGTCGGTGTCTTGGTTGCACGGCAGTGCTGGGGCCATCTATCTGATCGTCATGAGAGTGCTGCAAGGAGTTGGCGGCGCGTTCTTGTTCGCTAATTCCAGCGCGATTCTCACCGACGCCTTCCCGGAGGACCAGCGTGGTCTGGCGCTCGGCATCAACAGTGTGGCGGCGATCGCGGGCTCGTTCATCGGTCTGGTGCTCGGTGGGGTGCTCGGTCCGATCAACTGGCACTTGGTGTTTGCCGTATCGGTGCCGTTCGGCTTGTTCGGGACCGTCTGGGCGTATTTAAAACTGCAGGACACTGGCATCAGACAGCGAGCCAAAATCGACTGGTGGGGCAACATCACCTTCGCGGTCGGCCTCGTCTCGGTGCTGGTCGGGATCACCTACGGCATTCAGCCCTATGGCGGCAACAATATGGGCTGGACTAATCCGACCGTCTTGGCTGAACTCGTCGGTGGGGTCATCATTCTTGCGATCTTTGCGGTGATTGAGACCAAGGTCGAGAGCCCGATGTTTAGTTTGCCGTTATTTCGGATCAGAGCCTTTACCGCCGGGAACATCGCAAGTCTGCTCTCGGCGCTTGGTCGTGGCGGCTTGATGTTCATTTTAATCATCTGGCTGCAGGGCATCTGGTTGCCGCTGCACGGTTATGCCTTCTCTGAAACACCGCTCTGGGCGGGGATTTATATGCTGCCGCTGACGGTGGGATTCCTGGCTGCGGCACCCGTCTCGGGCATCCTCTCCGACCGATATGGCGCACGGCCATTCGCTACCGGCGGCATGATCATCGCTGCCGGCAGTTTTGCCCTGCTGAACTTATTGCCGGTCAACTTTTCGTATATCTGGTTTGCGTTGATCCTGTTGATAAACGGCATTGGCATGGGTTTGTTCGCATCTCCGAACCGGGCGGGAATCATGAACAGTCTTCCGCCAAACCAGCGCGGTGTCGGCTCCGGTATGACCGCGACGTTTCAGAACGCCGCGACAGTCCTATCGATCGGTATCTTCTTTTCGCTGCTGATCTTGGGTCTGTCGGCGACGTTACCGACGAATCTGTATCAAGGCTTAATCGGTCAGGGCGTGCCAGCGAGTGCGGCGCACCAGGTGGCTGCGCTACCGCCGGTCGGTACGTTATTTGCAGCCTTGCTGGGTTATAACCCGATCCAGTCATTACTCGGACCAGCGGTTCTTGGTGCGCTACCGGCTAGCAATGCTGCGACATTGACCAGTCGTGGTTTTTTCCCGCATCTGATTGCGGGACCTTTTGAACATGGTCTGCAAATTGCGTTCGCCTTTGCCATCGCTGCGTGCTTGGTGGCGGCAGTAGCGTCGTACCTGCGTGGCGGCAAATACCATTACGTAGATGGCGCCGAGCTTAGCCAAAATGGCGTGAGCGCAGCTAAGTCGAACGCAGCCGATTCCACAAGTGAAGCCAAGCAACTCCCCAGCCAGAACGAACATGATGGCGTCGTCGCTGTCACGCCGGTCTCGGTGGGGCGATCTAGCAGGGCTAAGGAACAGCCCTCATGAGCACCGCTGATCACCAACCCCGCGGAGGGCTGCCTGCGGAGCAAGCGGCCGAGATCGCCAGTCGACTGAGATTGGTTGTGGGCCGAATCAGTCGTCGACTGCGGTTGGACCCGGCAGGTGAGCAGTTGACTTCTACGCAGTTGGTCACGCTTTCAATCATTGACCAACTTGCCCCATCGCGCATTGGCGATCTGGCAAGCGCGGAAGGTATTTCGGCGGCGACAATGACGCGCGTCGTCGCGGCATTGGCCGATCGCGGGCTCGTCGAACGTCGTCCTGATCCGGATGATGGACGCGCCTGCCTCGTGCTGCTGTCGAGTGACGGAAACGCTGAAGTGACGAGGATTCGTAACCAGCGCACGGGCTACCTCGCGACGCGCTTAGAGGAGTGCACTCCCGAGCAGCGAGCAATTCTGGTCGCAGCGCTTCCGGTGCTGGAAATGATGGCCTATGACCCAGCGGCAGAAGTCTGATTTTGATTTGCTGGTCGGTCCTTTGGGGAATCGCGGAGGATTCATCACCGACGTTCTGGCCCGGCACCGGTAAAGAGGTCGACCAGTCCGAGGGGCTCACGGTCGTCGAAAAAGAGTTGGTGGTTGCGATCGGTCTTCGCAGCAGCCAACGCACTACGAGCGAACAGTTCCTCTTCGTACGTGGCGAGCGCTGCCTCGATATCGTCGGGTTCTTTCGCGATCGCCTTCCCGAGTTCGGCACCATCGAACATCGCAAGGTTCGCGCCCTCGCCAGCGAACGGTGCCGTCAAGTGCGCAGCATCCCCGAGTAGCGTCACTCCGGGCATTCGGTCCCATTGGTGCCCGCTCGGCAGGGCGTAAATGGCACGCGGCACAGGTGGGGCGTCGTGTTCGTTGATCAGCGCGATGAGTTCGGGTGCCCAGCGGTCGAACTGTGCCGCGACTTGCGCTATCGCGGTCGGAACATCCGCGAAGTTGATGCCGAGAATCCACTCCGCTGGGCGATTCAGCTCGATATAGGCGTGAATCTTGTTTCCTGCTTCCCGGTGCGCGACGATTCCCTGACCCGGCGCGAGGGCGAACATCGCTCCCGCGCCGACCGCAGACGCCGCTGCGGGGTGTCGCGTGTCGACCGCATGCAGATAAGTCTCGACGAATGTGGTGCCAACGTACGACGGTTTCGCATCCGAGAGCAGTGGGCGGACCTTCGACCATGCACCGTCTGCGCCGACGAGCAGGGTAGTGCTGAGATGGGAGCCATCGGCAAAGGTAATTTCGTGCTGGTTGTTGCCGACCGTCTGCACATAGGTGACCTTGCGTCGCCACTGGATCGTGGACTCCGGCAAAGAATCGAGAAGTATTTGTCGTAGATCTGCGCGAAGCACCTCAGGGCGGCCACCGGCGCCATCGTCGCGCTGGTCGAACAACACCGTGCCATGCTGGTCGAGCACCCGTGCGGCCTCGCCGCCCAGATGAATGATGCTGCGGAACTGCTCGGTGAGTCCTGCCGACTCTAGCGCGTGTTGCCCGTTGTATTCGTGGATGTCGAGTTGGCCGCCCTGCACCCGCGTGCTTGCTGAGGATTCAGCCTCGTAGATGATGGCGTTGATGCCGTGAATATGCAGAACGCGGGCAAGAGTCAGGCCGCCGAGACCTGCACCGATGATCGTCACTGGTGTGCTCATTGGGCTCCTTCGATCAAGGGCGGCAGACCGTCGTCGCGCAGGACTGAGGGACAATCATCTAGCTATGGCGACGCCGTGGCAAGGAGGATCTCACCGTGATCGACATACCGCCGTGGTGCTCGGTCTGATTGACTCAGCATGCCGATGTCGATGCTGAACGCGAGGCTGGTCAGCGGGAGGAGGGCGAGGTCGCGGCGACTGGCAAATATCGAGGTGACACGCTCGGCAAACGCGATAGCGCGACGCTTGCGTTTGGTTGCGGTGTGACTCGTTGTTAGTCCACGGACGTGATTGGCAATGATTTGGCAATGATTGCCAATTTCAGGCTGATGCTGGTCGCGGGCGGGCGTTCTGCGACCGGCTACCTTACCCGTGCCGGGTCGCGACAGCACGGTCCATAAGATAGTGGGGTTGTCGCCAACCGTTGAAGGACCACATGTCGGGACCGAATGACCCTTACGACCCTAAACAGGTCGCCGCGCTATCACCGGAGTCGCTCTCGGCCGCCGTCGAGGCAGCCACGGCCGCCTTTGCCGCAGCCAACGATCTTGATGCGCTGCAAGCGGCGAAATCTTCCCATATCGGTGATCAGGCACCTATCGCGCTTGCCCGCCGAGAAATTGGTGCGCTGCCCCCACAAGCCAAAGCAGATGCCGGTAAGCGGGTAAACATCGCTCGACAGCAAGTCGGGCAGGCTTTCGAAGATCGACGTGCGACGCTGCTCGCCGAACGCGAGCGGCGTGTCTTGCGTGAAGAGGCCGTTGATGTCACTTTGCCCACCAGCGTGCCGATCGGCGCTCGACACCCGGTCACCACCATGAGCGAACGCATTGCGGATGTATTCATCGGGATGGGCTATGAAGTCGCCGAAGGTCCCGAAGCGGAGCCAGAGTGGTACAACTTCGACGCACTGAACACCCCGCGCGATCATCCGGCCCGCAGTCTCAACGACACGCTATTTCTCAAGCCCGAATCCAATGGGGTAGTGCTTCGTACCCATACGTCCCCCACACAGGTGCGCGCACTCCTTGAGCGCGAATTGCCGATCTACGTAGTGTCGCCGGGGCGAACCTACCGTGACGATCCCTACGACGCGACTCATCTGCCCGTCTTCTCCCAAGTCGAGGGGCTTGCCGTCGACAGGGGCATCAGCATGGCCCATCTTCGCGGCACGCTAGACCGGTTCGCCCAAGCAATGTTTGGCGACGAGGCGCGTACTCGACTACGGCCGCATTTTTTCCCCTTTACCACTCCAAGCGCCGAGGTTGATTTGTGGTTTCCGCAGGCAAAGGGTGGTCCGAAATGGATCGAGTGGGGCGGTTGCGGCATGGTGCATCCCAATCTGTTGCGATCGACAGGAATCGATCCCGACGAATACTCCGGCTTTGCCTTCGGGATGGGGATTGACCGGACCGCGATGTTTCGCAGCGGCATTACCGACCTGCGCGAATTCGTCGAAGGCGATTTGCGGTTCACCCGTCACTTCGGAATGGAGGCCTGAGTCGAATGCGTGCTCAGCTCTCATGGTTGCAAGAACTAGTCCCGCAGCTTGGCCACCTGTCTGCGTTCGAGGTAGCTGACCTGCTCACCAGCGCCGGAGTGGAAGTTGACGAGATCCTCGGCATGGGACCCGACGACATCACCGGAATTACGATCGGCAAAGTTGAGCAGATCGAGCAATTGTCTGAGTTCAACAAACCGATCCGCTACTGCCAGGTCCGGGTGGCAGGCGGCGAGGACGCGAACGCGGTTCGGGGAATCGTTTGCGGCGCCGAAAACTTTGCCGTGGGGGACAAGGTCGCCGTCGCGCTGCCGGGCGCAGTGCTACCAGGCAATTTCCAGATTTCAGCCCGCACGACGTATGGCCATATTTCCGACGGAATGATGTGTTCGGCGCGCGAGATGGGTCTTGGTGATGATGCAAGCGGCATTATGATCCTGCCCGACGATGCGCCAGTGGGTGCCGACGGCGTGGGTTACTTGGGGCTGCATGAGACGGTGTTGGTCACCGAGCCGACCCCTGATCGCGGCTATCAACTGTCGATGCGTGGTCTCGCTCGCGACCTCGCCGCCAAACTTGGGGTGCCTTTCGTCGATCCCGCCGACCCTGCGCAGATCGAGGTCGCATCGGCTGGATCGGGATTCCCGGTCGTCCTCGAGGATGCAGCCTGCGATGAGTTCTGCGCTCAAACTATGTCTGGCTTTGACCCGGCGGCAACTACTCCGCAGTGGATCAGGCGGCGAATTATCGCCTCGGGCATGCGGCCAATTTCATTGGCGGTTGATATCAGCAACTACGTCATGTTGCTGCTGGGTGGACCCATCCACTTCTATGATCGCGACAAGCTCGACGGTCAACTTCGGGTGCGTCGAGCCGTTCCAGGCGAGCGATTTCGCACCCTTGATGATGTCGAACGAACCCTCTCCGAAGCGGACCTGCTCATTACTGATGGCCCAACTATTCAAGGACTCGCTGGCGTGATGGGTGGGGAAGCCGCTGAAATAAGTGCCGACACAACGTCGATCGTGATTGAGGCCGCGCATTTTGATCCAGCCACCACAAGCCGCTCGGTGCGCAGCCACCATTTGCTGACCGAAGCTGGGCGCAGGTTTGAGCGCGGTGTTGACATTGCGCTCCCACCCATCGCCGCCAGCCTCGCAGCGGCACTGCTCACGCAGTATGGACGAGCCACCCTGGACGGACCGATGACGGTGGTCGGTGCACCCTCGCTACCCCCAGTGCAGAGAGTTTCGATCGCCAGACTGAATGCGCTCTTGGGCAGGGAGTACGGCAACGAATTGATCGCAAGCACGCTGAAAAGTATCGGCGTCTTAGTGCGGATCGATGGCGATGAACTGGAGTTGACAGCGCCGTCGTGGCGGCCGGATCTGGTCGAAATGCCAGACTTTGCTGAAGAAGTTGCCCGGATCGACGGCTACGACAACATACCGGTGACTCTGCCGGCCGCTCGTGCAGGCCGCGGCCTGACCGTCGCTCAACGATCGCGCCGAGCGGTGTCGCGATCGCTGGCATACTCGGGTTTTGTCGAAACGCCGTCACTTTCTTTCCACGATGATGCGGCTCTTGATCGTTTGCGAATTGAGCAGACCGATCAACGACGGCGCCTGGTTTATCTGGCAAATCCGCTCAGCTCCGAGCAAACGGCGCTGCGTTCGACGTTGCTGCCGGGGCTACTTGCCACCGTCGTGCGCAACATTGGGCGTGGCTTCGACGACGTCGCCATCTACGAACTTGGCACGGTCTTCAGCGAACCGGACCAGCCACGCCCGCCGGCGCCCATGATCGACACGGCAATTCTTCCGACGCCCCAACAGTTCATTGAGCTTGCTCGCTCCCAACCGATCGAACGATTGCATGTCGCAGTTGCGATCGCCGGAGCTGCACGCGTGGCGTCGTGGATGGAACCAGCGCGACCGGCGGGTTGGCAAGATGCACTGGCCGCGGCCCGAACTATCGCCGATGCAGTCGACGTGCCGATTACGGTGACGCAGGCGCAACTGTCGCCATGGCACCCAGGACGCTGTGCTGAGGTGCGTACGGAAGCTGGGGATCTAGTGGGATATGCCGGTGAGTTGCATCCGGCAATCTGTGAGGAACTGGGTTTGCCGCGCAACACCGCCGCGCTCGAACTCGATCTCGGCGTAGTTCTCAGTGCTGCGCAGCACGTACCTTCGGCGCCGTCTGTATCGACCTTTCCAGCAGCAACACAGGATCTCGCCCTTGTTGTGCCCGTCGATACGACAGCTGCGGCGATCGAGCGCACGATTGTGGCATACGCCGGACCGTTGCTGGAGAGCGTGCGATTATTTGATCTCTACACCGGAGCGCAAGTGGGCTCGGGCAAGAAAAGCTTGGCGTACGCGCTGACTTTCCGCGCGTCGGACAGAACTCTAAAGACCGACGAGGTCAACGCGGCGCGAGCGGCCATTCTTGACGGGCTTGCGAGTGACCTGGGTGCGGTTCTTCGATAACCTCTGCTTTGAATGACGGGGGCACTCGTGGAAAGATTTGCACTGTAGTGCATAATTATCGACATGACGATATCGGTGGCGGTCGTGGGTGCGACCGGATATGCGGGCGGTGAACTGCTGCGAATCCTCGCTCATCATCCTGAGGTCGCCCTCGGCGCGGTGACCGCAGGACAGAGCGCGGGCAGTAGATTGGGCGAGCATCAGCCGCACCTGTTTCCGCTGGCCGACCGCGAGGTCTTGTCGACGACGCCAGAAAATCTCGCAGGCCACGATGTGGTGTTCCTCGCGTTGCCACACGGCGCGTCTGGCGCGGTCGCAGCTGCGTTACCCGACGACGTGCTCGTGATCGATTGCGGAGCAGATTTCCGACTGGCAGATCCCGCTGCCTGGGCGAAATGGTATGGCGGAGCTCATGCCGGCACCTGGCCTTACGGACTTCCGGAGCTATCAGGGCAGCGTGCGAAACTGCAGCAGGCCAAGCGGATTGCGGTGCCGGGCTGTTATCCGACGATCAGCACACTTTGCCTCGCGCCAGCTATTGCTGCGGGACTTGTTGAACCGGACGTTGTCATTGTTGCCGCGTCCGGTACGTCGGGTGCTGGCAAATCGTTGAAGACCTCCTTACTGGCGAGCGAAGTGCTTGGCTCTGCCTCGGCTTACGGGGTCGGCGGGGCCCATCGCCATACGCCCGAGATCATCCAGAATCTCGGTGGGCTCAGCGATGAGCGTGTGACAGTGTCCTTTACTCCCGTGCTTGTCCCGATGTCTCGCGGCATACTCGCAACTTGCTCTGCTTCCGTCGCTGTCGGTGTGCAGATTGCAGATATACAGAGTGAGTACCACCGTGCGTACGATTCGGAACCATTTATCCAGCTGATGTCACAAGGGCAGTGGCCGACGACCGCGGCTGTGGTTGGTTCAAATAATGTCGCGATGGGACTTATCGTTGATGACGAGGCCAGGCGCCTTGTCGTGGTCGGCGCGATAGACAACTTGGTCAAGGGCACCGCAGGGGGAGCCATCCAATGTATGAATATCGCACTTGGTCTTGCTGAGACAGCAGGATTGCCAAATATGGGAGTTGCTCCGTGAGTATTACTATTCCTGCGGGTTTCCGCGCCGCTGGACTTGTCGCCGGCTTCAAAGCCAGCGGCAAATCAGACCTAGCCCTGATCGTGAACGACGGTCCACGCCACGCAGCGGCTTGCGTATTCACCTCGAATCGCTGCAAGGCTAATCCGGTCCTATGGAGCGAACAAGTAATCGCTGATGGCGAAGTAGCGGCGATTCTGCTCAATTCCGGTGGCGCGAACTGCTACACGGGGCCAGCTGGCTTCCAGCTCACACACTCGAGCGCCGAGGCGGTTGCCCAAGGTCTGGATATTTCGGCTGGCGATGTGCTGGTGTGCTCGACCGGGCTCATCGGTCCGCTATTTAGCGGTGACAAGATGCGTGCAGCGATTCCTCGAGCAATCGCGGCGCTAAGTCCAGACGGCTCCCAGTCCGCCGCCGAGGCGATCATGACTACTGACACGGTGAGCAAGCAATCCACTTTCGTCGGTGATGGCTGGTCAATCGGTGCCATTGCCAAAGGCGCTGGCATGCTTGCGCCCGCGCTCGCGACGATGCTGGTCGTGATCACCACAGATGTCGACTTCGATGCCCCCCACCTGGACACCGCATTGCATCAGGCGACATCGGTGTCCTTTGACCGACTTGATTCGGACGGTTGCCAATCCACCAACGACACCGTGGCGCTGCTCGCCAGCGGGGCTTCGAAGGCCGCACCAGATCTGCAGACGTTCACCGACGCACTGACGGTCGTGTGTACGGACCTTGCAACGCAGCTGATGGCCGATGCCGAAGGGGCGTCGCACGATCTGATCATCACGACTATTAACGCCGCGAGCGAAAGTGACGCGTTGGAGGTCTCCAGGTCAGTCGCACGAAGCAATTTGTTCAAATGTGCCATCTTTGGAAACGATCCAAACTGGGGACGAGTTCTGGCGGCTGCCGGCACAACACAGGCCACCTTCGAGCCACATCAACTTGATGTGGCAATCAATGACGTGTGGTTATGCAAGGATGGCTGCGCAGTCGCTGAGGCTGACTCCGTGGATATGACACCGCGCAGAGTTGACATCACGATCAATCTCAAAGCCGGTGGTTTTAGCGCCACGATCCTGAGCAACGATCTGACCACCGATTATGTGCACGAGAATTCGGCGTATTCCACATGAGCACGCGCCCGCAATACACCAGCGAGATGTACGAGTCTGCCAAGACTGACGTATTTATTCAGGCGCTGCCGTGGCTGCAAAAATACGTCGGTAAGGTCATTGTGATCAAATATGGCGGCAACGCAATGATCAATGATGAGCTGAAGCGCGCATTCGCGCACGACCTGATCTTCTTGCGGACCGTGGGAATACATCCTGTTGTTGTCCACGGTGGTGGACCGCAGATCTCCGCTATGTTAGCGAAGTTCGGTATCGAGTCGCAGTTTCGCGGTGGTTTGAGAGTGACGACACCAGAAGCGATGGACGTCGTTCGGATGGTCCTTGTCGGACAGGTTCAGCGGGAGCTGGTCAATCGAATCAACGAGCATGGGCCGTACGCGGTTGGCATGTCCGGTGAAGACGCCGGACTTTTCACTGCCATTCGGCGGCGCACCATTGTCGATGGCGAGGAAGTTGATCTCGGCTTGGTCGGCGACGTCGAATCGGTCAATCCGGCAGTTTTGCACGATGTCATTAACGCAGGACGGATCCCGGTCATCTCGACCGTTGCACCAGATGCGCACGGCGTGGTGCACAACCTCAACGCGGATACTGCGGCTGGGGCATTGGCAACGGCAATCGGTGCCGAAAAGTTGATCGTGCTCACCGACGTTGAAGGGCTCTACGAGAATTGGCCGGATCGAGACACTCTCATTCGAGTCATTCAGACCACGGCACTCACCGAACTTCTCCCTCAGCTTGAGTCCGGAATGATTCCGAAGATGGCAGCCTGCCTATCGGCAGTCGAAGGCGGCGTGAGTCGCGCGACTGTGGTCGATGGTCGTGCACCGCACTCGGTACTGCACGAAATATTTACCAACGAGGGCAACGGCACCATGGTGATGGAGCCAAACGCTAATCCACCCATTATCTATCGCCCACCGGCCGATGCACCTGTCCAGATCCCATCCGTTCCTTTCTCAGAGGTGACTCAATGACCAACCACACCGCACGTTGGAACTCCAGCTTGATGAACAATTACGGCACTCCGGCAATCACACTCGTACGCGGCGAGGGCGCATACGTCATTGACGACAATGGCAAGAGATACCTAGATTTACTATCCGGAATTGCCGTGAACATCCTGGGCCATGCCCATCCACGGATTGTCGAAGCGGTATCCGCGCAAATCCAACTCCTGGGACATACCAGCAATCTATATGGCAACGACAAGACGATCGAGTTGGCTGAACGACTGCTTGCGCTCACCGGCCGAGCCGGCAAGGTGTTCTTTTGCAATTCCGGAGCCGAGGCGAACGAAGCCGCTTTCAAGATTTCGCGGCTCACTGGGCGTACCAAAATTGTTGCCGCAGAAGGCGCATTTCATGGTCGCACCATGGGGGCCCTAGCGCTGACTGGGCAAGCTCCGAAGCAAGAGCCTTTCAAGCCGCTGCCCGGCGACGTCACGCACGTCCCGTTCGGCGATGTCGATGCCGCGATCGCTGCTATTGATGAACTGACGGCGATGGTGATTGTGGAGCCGATCATTGGCGAGGGCGGCGTATTGGTTCCACCTGAAGGCTACTTGAAGGCGGTTCAGGACCACGCGAAGTCGGTCGGGGCGCTGTTCGTACTTGATGAAGTGCAGACGGGCATTGCGCGTACCGGGCACTGGTTTGCCTACCAAAAGGATGGCCTCGAGCCCGACATGATCACGCTGGCCAAGGGCCTCGGTGGCGGGCTACCGATCGGTGCGACTATCGCCTTTGGACAGACCGCCGATCTGTTCAGCGCTGGGCATCACGGCACGACATTCGGTGGTAACCCAGTGACTGCCGCTGCTGCCCTCGCCGTGCTCGACACGGTGATCGATGATGATCTGATGACAGCAGCAAAAACTGTCGGAGATTATTTGGAACAACAGGTGGGCGCACTGAATCATCACGCTATTACCGGCGTGCGCGGCATTGGCATGTTGCGGGCCATCACGCTTGCTTCACCGATCGCTGGTCGCGCCCAGGACCTCCTGCGCGAGAACGGGTTTTTGGTGAATGCAGTGTCGCCCGACGCCATCCGTCTAGCGCCGCCCTTGATCGTGACGACTACGGATATTGATACTTTCGTGGCTGCGCTGCCAGCTGCGTTGGATGCGGGCAGTGCATGAGTATCCGCCATTTTCTGCGCGACGATGACCTAAGCCCGCACGAGCAGGCAGCGGTGCTCGCTCTTGCCGTGAAACTAAAGGCAGATCCATTCTCAGCGAAACCGCTCGAAGGTCCGCAGTCGGTCGCGATCATTTTTGATAAACCTACTTTGCGCACTCAAGTTTCCTTTACCACCGGGGTTGCCCATCTTGGGGGCTATCCGATGTTGGTTGATGGGAAGCTGGCCCAAATTGGTAGCCGCGAGTCGATCGCCGACAGCGCCCGAGTGCTCGGTCGGCAGGTGAGTGCGATTGTCTGGCGCACCTACGGCCAGGATCGGATAACGCAGATGGCGCAGCACTGCGGTGTGCCGGTCGTGAACGCACTCACCGACCAATTTCATCCGTGTCAAGTCCTTGCAGATCTACAGACCATTATTGAACGACATGGACAGGCCGCAAGAAAAATCATTAGTTATGTAGGCGATGCATCAAATAACATGGCCCACTCCTATCTGCTTGGCTGCGCCACTGCCGGGATGCATGTTCGGATTGCCGGACCGAATGGCTACCAACCGGATCCGAATATCGTTGCTGAGGCTGCCAAGATCGCGGCTGTGACCGGCGGCTCCGTGCAGGTCACTGAGGATCCGCACCGAGCCGCCGACGGCGCCGATGTGCTGGTCACTGATACCTGGGTGTCGATGGGCCAAGAAGCTGAGGCAGCGCAACGTGAAGCACCGTTCAAACCGTTCCAGGTCAATGAGCAGCTACTAGCGCGAGCTGATTCAAGCGCGATCGTGCTGCACTGCTTGCCGGCCTACCGCGGCAAGGAGATCACCGACGCGGTACTCGAGGGTGCTCAGTCCGCGGTATGGGACGAGGCCGAAAACCGACTGCATGCACAAAAGGCATTATTAACCTGGTTGCTGGAGCAGCGATGACGGCGCCGACAACCAAGGCAGCGCGGCATGCCAAGCTCATCGAGTTGATCGCACATGAACGCATCACATCCCAAGCACAGCTCGCTTCAATGCTTGGCGCAGCCGGACTGATCGTGACTCAGGCGACACTCTCTCGTGATCTTGAGGAGGTGGGCGCAGAGAAGCTGCGCGGCGCCGAAGGCCAAGCAGCGAGGTACGTCATCGCCGAGGATGGTCAACCCAACTGGTTGACCTCAGAGCGACCGTCAAGTCGATTACGCCGATTAGTCGCTGAGCTGCTCACCGGCATCGACCAAGCGAGCCACACGGTTGTGTTACGGACTCCGCCTGGTGCAGCGCAATATCTGGCTTCGGCATTCGATCGTGCCGGACTCGGTGAGGTGGTAGGCACGATCGCAGGCGATGACACGATTTTCGTGGTTGCGCGTAATGAGCCAGCAGCGTGCGAACTGGTGAAAATTTTGGAAGATATGACCTCGGTTCCAGCTCAACCCACAATCGATTAGAAAGACCTACCTTGTCTAAAGTTCTCACCGCGCTTCCCATTGGTCAGCGAGTCGGGATTGCCTTCTCTGGTGGTCTCGATACCTCAGTCGCCGTAGCCTGGATGCGTCACAAGGGTGCCATACCGTGCACATATACTGCCGATCTGGGACAGTATGACGAACCAGATATCGGAACTGTCCCAGCTCGGGCCGCGCAGTACGGCGCTGAACTCTCGCGACTTGTCGACTGTCGTGCACCACTGGTCGAAGAAGGCCTGGCGGCGATTGCTTGCGGTGCTTTCCATATCCGCAGTGCTGGTCGAACATACTTCAACACGACACCGCTTGGCCGGGCGGTGACCGGAACCTTGCTGGTGCGGCGGATGCAAGATGATGCAGTCTCAATTTGGGGTGATGGTTCGACATTCAAGGGCAACGATATTGAGCGGTTCTATCGCTACGGATTGCTGGCCAATCCGGGCTTACGGATATACAAGCCGTGGCTAGATGCCACATTTGTCAGCGAGCTCGGCGGCAGACATGAGATGTCTCAGTGGCTGACCGAGAACGGCCTACCTTACCGAGATAGTGCTGAAAAGGCTTATTCGACCGACGCCAATATTCTTGGCGCGACCCATGAGGCCAAGACACTTGAACATCTCGATACTCCTCTGGAGGTTGTCCAGCCAATTATGGGAGTGAGGTTTTGGGATCCGACTGTCGAAATCGAGACTGAGGATGTCACGATTGGGTTTGAGCGAGGGCGGCCAATCACGGTCAATGGTCGGCAGTTCACTGATATTGTTGAGTTGTTTACCGAAGCGAACGCGGTCGGTGGCCGTCATGGCCTGGGGATGTCTGATCAGATTGAGAATCGGGTCATTGAAGCGAAGTCTCGAGGGATCTATGAGGCTCCTGGGATGGCACTGCTGTTCATCGCATACGAGCGGTTGCTCAACGCGGTGCACAATGAAGACACGATCGCCGCGTATCACACTGATGGGCGTCGTTTAGGTCGCTTGCTCTATGAGGGTCGCTGGTTCGATCCGCAGTCGTTGATGATTCGTGAATCCATGTTGCGCTGGGTAGCCTCAATGGTGTCTGGAGAGGTCACCTTGCGGCTGCGCCGCGGTGAAGATTATTCGGTCATCGATACCCAGGGATCGACGTTCTCTTATCACCCGGATCGGCTATCGATGGAACGTACCGAGAACGCTGCGTTCGGTCCGGTGGATCGGATCGGCCAACTTACTATGCGCAACCTTGACATTGCCGATACGCGCGACAAGCTTGAACAGTACGCAGGTATCGGAATCTTGGCCGCGCGTGAGACCAACCTTGTGGGCGAGCTGGATGCCGGTCGGGCTCGCGAAATTGCGGCCAATCCCACTGCCGAATCCGACGAGGATCAGGCTCTTGATCGTGCAGCAATCGATTCTGGAGTGGACTAGCGCGCAGCGCGACTTCTCGATTTGGGCAGCATTCGACGTGTCATCAGCGACGCTAATCGCGTATCGAACGTAATAGTGAGTGGAGAACAGTGAGCGAACAATCCGAATCGTCCGCGCAGTTGTGGGGCGGTCGATTCTCGTCCGGTCCAGCACCGGAATTGACGGCGCTCTCGCTGTCAATTCAATTCGACATGCGCTTAGCGCCTTACGACATTGCCGGGTCTCGTGCACATGCGCGGGTACTAAATCGCGCGGACCTGCTCAACGACGCTGAATTATCCGCAATGCTTGAGGCGCTCGACGATCTGGAAGCAGCCGTCGCTTCCGGCGAGTTCGTCGCTCGTCCACAAGACGAGGACGTCCACACTGCGCTGGAGCGTGGACTGATCGAGCGACTGGGCACGCTGGGCGGCAAACTGCGTGCTGGCCGCAGCCGAAATGATCAAGTGGCTACCGATTTGCGGCTGTACTTGCGTCATCAGGTACGCGATATCGCAGCGGTCTTGGCCGACCTGCAGGAAGCGCTGCTCCACAAGGCGCAGGAATATCGAAGTGTCGCGGCGCCGGGAATGACGCACTTACAGCATGCCCAGCCGATCTTGTTCAGCCATCAACTGCTGGCTCATACGCACGCATTCGCCCGCGATGTTGATCGGTTGCGAGATTGGGATAAACGCGCGGCCGTCAGCCCGTTGGGTTCAGGAGCCCTTGCCGGCTCGTCGCTACGACTGGATCCAGAGGCGGTCGCTCACGAACTTGGCTTCGATTCGGCGACCGCCAATTCGATCGACGGAGTCTCCGATCGAGACTATGTCGCTGAGTTTCTCTTCATCGCCGCACTCGTGGGAGTGCATTTATCTCGGATCGGCGAGGAGGTTGTGTTATGGACGACGACCGAGTTTGGTTGGGTGTCGTTGCACGATTCTTGGGCGACCGGTTCTTCGATCATGCCGCAAAAAAAGAATCCAGATATTGCTGAGTTAGCGCGTGGCAAGACGGGGCGATTCATCGGTAATCTCGTGTCCCTGTTGACCACGCTGAAGGCGTTACCACTGGCATACGACCGCGATTTGCAAGAAGACAAGGAGTGCACCTTCGACAGCGTTGAACAGTTGCTCATGCTCGTGCCAGCAGTAAGCGGCATGATTGCCACAATGACAGTCAACGCCGCGAAATTGTCCGCCACGGCCGGGACCGGGCATGCATTGGCGACCGACGTGGCTGAGTGGTTGGTGCGCGAAGGGATGCCTTTTCGTGAAGCACACGAAGTGAGTGGAGCGGCGGTGAAGTATTGCGACGAGCGCCAGTGCGAGCTGGATGAGCTCACTGCTGGGGATCTGCGCGCAATCGATCCTCGCTTGACCGAAGACGTCTTAGAAGTGCTCAGCGTCGAAGGAGCCTTAGCGGCGCGTTCGACGCGCGGTGGAACAGCACCCAAGCGCGTGGCCGAGCAGGCTGTCGCAGTTGAGCGCACGATTGAGGGGCAACGGGCATGGGCGCGCCGCGATTGACCAGCTTGCTCAGCCGTTCATTTTTCGATCGATCACCTGACCTTGTCGGTCCGGATTTACTTGGTTGTGAGTTCATTCGCCGTACCGACGCTGGTGCCGTCTCAGTCCGGATTTCCGAAACCGAGGCTTACCTCGGACGTGTTGACCCGGCATCGCACGCCTTTGGCGGTGAAAGCCCGCGAAATACAGCCATGTTCGGGCAGCCCGGACATCTCTATATTTACTTCACCTATGGCATGTATTACTGCATGAACATTGTCTGTGGCCCGGGCATGCGAGCGGGCGGCGTATTGCTGCGCGCAGGCGAAGTGGTGGCCGGAGCGGACTTGGCGCACGCTCGGCGACCGAAGGTGAAACTTGCCCATCACCTCGCTCGGGGACCGGCATGCTTTGCGATCGCGACCGCAATCGGCCGCGACGACTACGGGGCCGATATCTGCTCGCCGCAGTCATCGATCAGGCTGCGCGGCCGGGATGCCGTCCCGCAGATTCGGTGCGGTCCACGCGTCGGAGTATCTCGGGCAGCTGATGAGCCGCTGCGTTTTTGGATCGAGAACGATAAGAGCGTCTCGGCGTATAAAAGGAGCAACCGAGCGCCAGCTGCATCGTGACTTGACCCTCCGCATCACCACTTGGCGCAATTGCCTCGCGCTCACTCGATATCCTTAATCAGGTGCGGCGTTGGCGCTCGCGCATTTCGACGACGTGAACGGACGGCCTCATCGCATGCACCT
Source organism: Antricoccus sp. (assembly GCA_039923595.1). Taxonomy (GTDB): domain Bacteria; phylum Actinomycetota; class Actinomycetes; order Mycobacteriales; family Antricoccaceae; genus Antricoccus. The sequence continues at coordinate 21,073 of JBDTCL010000029.1, forward strand.
TCTTGAAGAACTCGCCTGGCGGGACGTCATCGCTGATAGCACGGATCTGGGTGCCTTGCAGGTGGCGATGGACGACGGACCCATCACGATGTATGTCGGATTCGATCCGACCGCGCCGAGTCTGCATCATGGCAACCTCATGCAGTTGATTACCGCTCGCCGTTTTCAGCTCGCTGGGCACCGGGTGTTGGGTCTAGTCGGCGGCAGTACCGGTCTGATCGGCGATCCGGGTGGTCGCACATCTGAGCGTCAACTCAACTCCAAGGAGTTGGTCGCTGATTGGGTGCAGCGTCTGCAACGGCAAGTAGAAGTGATCCTGGATTTCGATGGCGATAATCCCGCCAGGTTGGTCAACAATCTGGACTGGACAGCACCGCTGTCCGCGATTGATTTCCTGCGCGATATTGGCAAGCATTTCCGAGTCAATCGGATGCTGGCGAAGGAAGCCGTGAGTGCGCGGCTGCAGTCCGAGGCGGGCATTTCCTATACCGAATTCTCGTACCAGATCTTGCAAGGGATGGACTATTTGGAGCTGTATCGGCGATACGGTTGCACGCTACAAACCGGCGGTTCGGACCAGTGGGGAAATCTCACCGCTGGAGTGGATTTGATCCGCCGGGTTGAGGGGGCGAGCACGCATGCGCTCGGCACTCGGTTGATTACCAAGGCCGATGGTACGAAATTCGGTAAGACAGCCGGGGGAGCGGTCTGGCTCGATCCGCAAATGTTCTCGCCCTACGCATTTCATCAATTTTGGCTCGGGGCCGACGATCAAGATATCGCCAATTGGATGAAGGCATTTAGCCTCAAACCTCCGGGCGAGATCGAGCAGTTGCTCGAAGAAGGTAAGCAGGCGCCGCAAGCACGAATCCCGCAGCGCGCCCTAGCGGATGAACTAACAGACCTCGTACATGGGGCAGAACAACGGGTAGCCGCCGAACGAGCGGCTGAGGCGTTGTTTGGCCGCGCGGACCTTGCCGAGCTTGACGAACTGACCCTGGTTGCCGCCCTCGAGGAAGCCGGAATCACCGATATTGCTCGGAGCATCGATGAGGCAGTTCCTGGCCTTCCGCGGATTGCAGTACTGATGCGTGAGACCGGAATTAGTAGTGGACTCGGTGCCGCACGACGCACTATCGACGAAGGTGGTGCCTACCTCAACAACGTCCGAGTCAGCGATCCGGAAGCGCAGTTGACCGAAGCTGACATTTTGGCTGGCTCGTTAGTCGTTCTGCGGCGGGGCAAGCGAACAGTTGCCGGCGCCCGCATCATTTCTTTGTGAACAACTAGACCAA
>JBDTCL010000030.1:0-6668 GCA_039923595.1 Antricoccus sp.
TTCCGTGATGCGACCCGGGTCGCCGGCACCCGACCAGATCTGGTCGAGCAGATGATCGGGGCCAATCCATTCCTGGCACAGACCCTTCGTGAATACATCGATCAGCTTGAGCAGGTGCATAGCGCCCTAATGCATCGTGGCCACCTATTGCCGATCCTGCAGGCGGGGCATCTGGGCCGTACGACCTGGGAACAGCGCAACACCGATAGCAGCGCCACTGCGACTGTTCAGATTGACCTGAGGCATCAACGAGCCAAAGCGCAACTGCTCCAGATCGGCCGGGCTGGCGGATATCTGATTTCGTGCAGTACCCAACTGGCAACTGCACTAGTGTTTGATCCCGACGCACCGCTCACCGGTGAATAGTCTTAGTTAGTTTTGACCAGTTATGTCGAGGAGTGGGACAGGCCTTGCAGTTCAACACCAACGCGCAATTTGACACCTCGCAGGTGTCCGACGTTCGCAGCTCCGGCGGTGGGGGTGGCGGCAGGATTAGCCTTCCGGGCGGTGTCGGCGGCAGTGCTGGCGGGCTCGGCGTCGTGGGCGTCATCATTTTCATCGTCATGCAATTTCTTGGTGGCTCCGGCGGCGGCGTTGGCTACAACGGCGCGAACCAAGCCAATAACGCACCAGCACAAGTCGGGGGCGGTGATATCGCCTCATGCAAAACTGATCCGAATGCGATTGATCGGACAGACTGCCGGCTCAATCTCGTGGTCAATAGCGTCCAGCAATTCTGGAATCAATACTTGCCAACGCACACACCGCAAAAGGTTCAGTACGAACCATCGATCACGCAGCTCTATAGCCAAGGAGTGAATACCGGGTGTGGTCAGGCGACCTCAGCGGTTGGCCCGTTTTACTGTCCCAACGACAAAGTCGTCTACATCGACCCGACATTTTTCGATGACATGTTGACCCAGCTTGGCGCAGACAATGTGCCATTCGTACAGGCCTACGTCGTCGCGCACGAGTACGGTCACCACATCCAGGACCTGCTAAGCGTCCTCAGCTCCAGCCAGGACGGTGCGACCGGAGCCAACAGCAATTCCGTGCGCATAGAACTACAAGCGGACTGCTACGCCGGCGTCTGGGCCAATCACGCAACCGGCACCACCGATAGCAGTGGAGTCAAAATCATCACCGCGATCACCAGCCAAGACATCCAGGAAGGGCTCAAAGCTGCCCAGGCCATCGGTGACGATCACATCCAGTCGCAAGGTGGCGGCGGTGTGCGGCCCGAGAGTTTCACCCACGGCACATCGAAACAGCGCTATACCTGGTTCAAACTCGGTATCGATTCCGGCGACATGGCAAAGTGCGACACATTCAGCGGCGACATTTAAGTCGCGACAACAATCTGGGAGGCTCTAGATATGAACGCGTGGCGCAGCTATTTAGCTGAGTTGGTCGGCACCGGAATCCTGGTGATCGGCGGCGTGGGAACAGCCGTCATCGCAGGCAAGGAAGTCGGCTTTCTCGGAATCGCTCTCGCCTTCGGACTCACCCTCGGCTTTCTCGTGTACGCGATTGGTCCGATCTCGGGCTGCCATGTGAATCCGGCCGTCACCCTCGGCCTCACCGTTACTGGGAAGATCGCGGTCAAGGACGCTGTCGCATATGTCATCGCGCAGTGCCTCGGCGCGATCGCTGGGGGCGCGGTGATCTTCGGGATTGCCAACGGTCGACCGGGCTACAACTCCATAGCCGACGGGCTCGGCCAGAACGGCTGGGGCGATGCATCGCCACTTCATTATTCTCAGGCGGCTGCTTTCGGCGCCGAAATCGTGCTGACGTTTCTGCTCGTCTTCGTCGTCCTTGCCGCGACCGATCGGATCGGCACCGCAGCGCTCGCTGGGATCGCGATCGGTTTCACCCTCGTCGTGATTCACCTGGTTGGGATTCCCATCGACGGCACCTCAGTGAATCCGGCGCGGTCACTTGGCGCCGCGATATTCTCCGGCAGCGTTGCGCTTAGTCAACTCTGGCTCTTCATCGTCGCGCCGCTCATTGGCGGGATCGTCGGAGCGCTGTTTTATAAGCTCATTTGGGGCGAAGATCCGATCGAGATCGAGGGCATTCTGAATGTCGATGGCCGTGACGACGACGATCCACTCGACCGCTCCCCGCACGTAGGGGCACATGCTGCTGCTGCCGATCGACAGCAGCCGCGGTCGTAGCTAGCAGGTCGGCGGTGTCCAGTCGGCATCCACCCCGGCGGCAGTGAGCCTGCGTCGAACCCGCTCGACATCTGCCTCTGAAGGCATCTCATCGGTCACCTTGGTGATGAGCACCTGGACATCAGCTCTAGAGACTTCGTTGTTGTCTGCGATTTGTTCAGCAACCCATTTGACCTGTTCATCGGTCAGTTTGGGTCGCAGCAAAGCAATTAAGGGGAACCGATCCTGCGGCGGCACCCCCTGCGGGTAACCGGCACTGAGCCAGGCCAGTACCGAACTGAGCAGTCGTAGTCGTCCTGGTCCGCTCCCGTTGGTGGGCTCGCTAGGTGTCGACATGCAAGCAGCTCCGCTAACCCAGGCCAATTGCCGGGAGGACCGCTTTAGAGTCGATAAGGACTGCCAGTCCGAGTGCGATTACCAGCGCGACGACGAGGAAGCACGAGCCAGCCGCAATCTTCGCGACGGAAGTAGTACCCACGCGGGTGTGGCCATCAACGGTTGCTGGCACGCGACCGATATCAAGGAACCGCACACCGAGTGCGAACAAAGCAGGCAGTCCCGCGCCGAGGAGCAGGCCGACAGCCAGTACTTTCCAAATCGGTTCAATGACCGTGAAGAAATCCATTTAGAACTCCCTACGCTTCTTGACGCACTTGAGTATCGGTGGTCGCGGCCTCTGGGGTCCGCGACTGATCCCATTCGTCGTTGACGTTGCCAGCATGAACCGGGTTTTTGCGGGACCGAGCATAAATATAGGAAGCGGCTGCGACCAAGATTGAAAACACGACCAGGATGCCAAGCAAACCATCCGCAGGAGCTCGCAAGATATTCGCAATCCACCAGCAGATGCCGCCGACGACAGCCGCAACCGGCAGGGTGATCAGCCAACCGGCGGCCAGCCTGCCCGCGACGTGCCAACGCACGCGCGCACCCTTCTTGCCGACTCCTGTACCCAAAATGGAACCGGTGGCAACGTGGGTGGTCGACAGTGCCATGCCGAGATGACTTGAGGACAAGATGACCGCAGCGGACGCGGCTTCGGCCGCCATGCCCTGCGGAGAGCTGATTTCCACCAAACCCTTGCCGAGGGTGCGGATAATTCGCCAGCCGCCGATGTAGGTTCCTAAGGCGATCGCCAGCGCGCAAAGCAGTTTGACCCAGAACGGGATCGCCGAGTCAGAATTGACAGTGCCGTGTGCGACGAGCGCCAAAAAAATGACGCCCATGGTCTTTTGCGCATCACCGGTGCCATGGGCGAGCGAAACCAGGGACGCAGAACCAATCTGGCCCCAGCGGAACCCTTTTTCCTTGCGCTCTTCGCTAACCTTGTTAGTGATGCGATAGATGAGGTAGGTACCGACCGCGGCGATGATACCGGCGACGATCGGTGACAGCACGGCAGGAACCACGATGCTACTGATTACCAGCCGCCAATCGACGCCCTGACTCCACCCTAACGATGCGATCGCCGCACCGATCAGCCCGCCAAATAGCGCGTGCGACGAGCTCGATGGGAGCCCGAGCAGCCAGGTAACCAGATTCCACAGAATGCCACCGACAAGTCCGGCAAAAACGATCATCATCAGTCGATGCCCAGTGAGACCGGACACCGGTGCTCCTGAAGCGGTCTGGATCTTGACGACCTTCGAGACGGTCTTAGCAACTTCGATCGATAAAAATGCGCCGATGAGATTAGCGACCGCCGATATCGTGACGGCAACTTTTGGCTTGAGCGCTCCGGTTGCTATCGATGTCGCCATCGCATTCCCGGTGTCATGAAAACCGTTGGTGAAATCGAAAGCCAAAGCAGTTCCGATCACCAGCACCAGGATGAGCATCTCGGTCATACTTATATCGTGATGCCTAGACAGAACCGTTGTCTAGGGTAGAACGACTCTGGCCTGGTACCTCACATCAATTAACGCCGATGTTCAATGTCTCGTCACCTGTTGTTCATCTTGCACCGCGATTACGGCAGAATCCCATCAAAAATGCCCCGGCAAAGCCGAGGCATTTCTCATCAGCGCGCTCAAAGGGATTCGAACCCCTGACCTTCGGTTCCGTAGACCGACGCTCTATCCAGCTGAGCTATGAGCGCATATTCAGTTGTGCGATACCTCTGCACAGCGCCACTTAGTGTAGCCGCGGAGGATCCGGGATTTGAACCCGGGAGGGGCGATAAACCCCAACCGCATTAGCAGTGCGGCGCCATAGACCGGACTAGGCGAATCCTCCAACACGATGAGGCATCTAGGACACACCATCTGCAACGGGTAAGAATACAGATGCATCTGAGCTCTCGCGCAGGCACCTAGGTGGGCAGCACACTCTTAAACAGTGCATAGCCGACGAAGGCCACGATATCGAGGATCGAATGCGCAACGATGAGCGGCATCGTGCGCCCGCGCCGCTCGAACCACCAGCAAAACACCAGACCCATCACAATATTGCCCAGAAACCCGCCAAACCCTTGATAGAGGTGATAGCTGCCGCGCAACACCGACGAGATCGCGTACGTGCCCCAACGGCTCACGCCCAGCTGCCGAAGCCGAGTGAATAGGTACCCCACCACGATCACTTCTTCGAGGATCGCGTTTTGGATGGCGGCCAGGATCAGCACTGGCAGCGTCCACCAGTGCGTGTTGAGCGCAGTCGGCACGACCTGGGCATTGATACCGACCGCAAGCGCGAGGTAGTAAAAAGCCAGCCCGGGTATGCCAATCACCGCAGCCAGTGTTATTCCCTGAAAGACATCTCGCCCCGCGCTCCGGCCACCGCACCAATCAAAGCCCAGCAGCCGACGCGCAGACACGCCGTTGCTTGAGAGCAGGTACACGGCCAGCACCACTGGCACCAGCGCGAAGCCAATCTGCAGAATCTGATAAGTCAGATCGAGAAGCGATCTATCTGAGGCAGAGGAATAGATTGTCGCGGTCTGACTGGACAGTTTTTGTGGCGCAGTGAGCCGGGCAATAATCTGCACGATCGCATACACGGCGGATTGGCCCAGCGATAAGCCCAGGACGATCCAGACCTCACGTCGAATGCGTGGACGATCCGCGTCTGGCAAAAGCGAGGGCTCGATCACGTGCCTAGTCTGCCTTAATCACCGCAAGATAGGTCGGCAGGCAACTTAGGCTCGGGCTAGTCTCGAAATATCGCTGGGGCACCAATGCTTCGACGTCAACGACCAAGGAGCAGTGGCATGGGTGAGCCGTGGATGGATGCCGAGGTGCGTGGTGGCCGGGTCGTCCTCGTGACCGATAATGTACTGAGCCAGGCAATTAGCAGCTTCGCAGCCGTCCTGGGGCGGGAGAGCATTTTGCTCAACGCCGACGCGCTCGATTGGTTGCGCAGTCCCGATAATGTGCGCACCGACGATGGGATCGTGTTGTGCGATCACGACGCGCCAGATGTTGCAGCGGTTCTGGATGCTGCACTGGCATGCTCGGCGACGTTCGTGGGCATGGTCGGCAGTCCGAATCGAGCCGCCAGCGTCTTTGCTGACTACCGGGAGCGTGGATATACCGAGCAGCAGCTGCAGAAGCTGTATGTACCGGTCGGGCTGCGACTCGGTGGCCGCAGTGCCACGGAGATGGGGTTGTCTATTATCGCGCAGATCGTGTCACTCGCATACGGCAAGGATGGCGGCCCGATGAAGCGGTCAAACCCGGTGTAGCCCGTTTGATTTGGGATGAGAGACTGGACCGCTTGGAAGGTTCGCATAGTGGCCGAGTGCACGCGCCTTGAAAGCGCGCAACGGGAGACCGTTCATGGGTTCAAATCCCATACCTTCCACCAAAGGCAAAGGAATCCGCTGGCCGTTACGGCCAGCGGATTCTTTGATGTTCAGATCAGCGTTGTCACTAGCCGCCGGCGACCGATGATTTGCATTCATCGACCGCCTTCTGGATGGCCTTCTCGTCGTCCGAAGTACCTTTGGCATTAACACCCTTGTCGATGATGTCATTCAAGGCGCTGCGCGAAACACTGTCGTGCAACTTCGGCGCCAGGCAGGCGGCCGCTTTGTTTGCGGTGGCGTCGTCGAGACCGGCCTTCTTATAGGTACTAACGAGTGCGGACTGAATCTTCGACTCATCGGGTTTGCTGCAGCCAGCCGCAAGCAGCATCGGCATGGTGGCCATCATCAAGACAGCGATCTTCTTTTTCACGTGGGGGTGCCTTTCGGGGCTGAGCTTTGACTATGCGAGCACAGAGTAGACGCGGTCAACAACTTTACGGTTCCATAGACTAGCGCAAAGCTCACATCGATGCGTCCCGGATTGTTATTGCGCTGCCGATTCGCAACCTGAGAGGATTTTGTTCCCCTTGTCCGCGTCGCCCTTGGCAACCTTGGAATTCAAACCGCTCTTGATGAAAGTGTCGAGACTGCTTGCTGAAAGCGCGTCGTACATCTTTTTCGCGGCACAGTCGGCGAATGCATTGGCTTGAGTCTCTGATGCACCCGCACCCTTGGCCTCAGAGACC
>JBDTCL010000031.1:0-13848 GCA_039923595.1 Antricoccus sp.
TCGATAAAGCCGCGTCTATCCTCCGGCCGGGCAGCCAGCACATTGTCAAGTTGCCCCTGGCCGACGATGACATGCATCTCGCGGCCGATACCTGAGTCGCTGAGCAATTCCTGTACATCGAGCAGTCTGCAAGAATCGCCGTTGATTTCATACTCAGCTGAGCCATTGCGAAACATTCTGCGGGTAATCGATACTTCGCTGTAGTCGATCGGTAGCGCACCATCAGTGTTATCGATGGTGAGGGTGACCTCGGCGCGGCCTAGAGGAGCGCGCCCGGCTGTCCCGGCGAAGATGACATCTTCCATCTTGCCGCCGCGGAGCGCCTTCGCTCCTTGCTCGCCAAGCACCCAGGAGATTGCATCGACCACATTAGATTTGCCCGACCCGTTCGGACCGACGACGCAGGTGACCCCTGGCTCCATGCGCAGCGTCGTGGCAGATGCGAAAGATTTGAAGCCCTTCACCGTCAGGCTCTTCAGATGCACGAATTTACTCCTGAACGATTCCCGAACTGCGGCGACCGAATTACGATACCGCGAAGGATACTAAAATCATTGGATGCGCCGCTCAGCGGCGACCGGCTGTGCGCGGTCTCGGTTGGCAGCGTGGGCAGGAGTACGACGAGCGATTCATAAAGTGTTCCCGGCGAATCGGGGTGCCACAGCGCATACAGGGCCGATCGTGTTGGCCGTAGGCACGCAGTGACCGATCGAAGTATCCACTTTGACCGTTTACATTTACATATAGCGCGTCAAAGGAAGTTCCTCCTTGGTCAAGCGCCTCACCCATCACCTGTCGTGCCGAATCGAGACTACGACGAATTTGCGGTTTTGTGAGTTTTTCAGTCGGTCGTTCGCCGTGCAGCTGAGCGCGCCAAAGCGCTTCATCGGCATAGATGTTCCCGATACCGGACACTGTCTGCTGGTCTAGTAGTGCCCGCTTTAGACCGGTGTGCCGAGCTTTGATGGCACGTACGGTCGCCTCGAGGTCAAAATCGGGATCGAACGGATCACGTGCGATGTGGCTAATTACTGAGGGCAGCCGGGCACCGTTCTCATCCAGCAGCATGTGACCAAAAGTGCGCTGATCAACAAAGCTCAGGTCCGGACCGTTATCGGCAAAGCGAAATCTGATGCGCTCGTGCGGGCCACCGAGAGCCTCCCGAGGCAGCACTCGCAACTGTCCACTCATACCGAGATGGGCCAGCAATGCAGCCGTCCCGTCAAGGACCAACCAGACGTATTTGCCCCGCCGCATTGTGCCGGTGATGCGCGCTGCAGTGAGGCTTGATTCAAAATCGTCCGCGCCCGGCAGATGTCGACGCACAGCCCGCGGGTGAGCAACTGTAACGGTGGCAATCTGCCGACCCACCACATGTTGATCGAGGCCACGACGCACGACCTCAACTTCTGGCAACTCAGGCATCAAGGTGCCTATTGAGCATGCTGATCGAGCGATTTGGAGGTGCTCTCAGCGGCGATTTGCTCGGCTTCTTTTTTCGTCCGCCCAGTTCCGCTCCCATGCTCGGCATTGCCCAGCACCACCGTCGCGGTGAATTCCTTGGCGTGATCTGGGCCGACATGGGTTATGTGATAGCCCGGCACGCCAAGTCCAAGTTGAGCAGTCAGCTCTTGCAGATGGGTTTTCCAGTCCAGGCCAGCCGAGCCAGACACGGCCGCGTCGATCATCGGGTCAAAAAGACGAGCTACCATCTGCTGCGCCGCATCGGACCCTACGCCCAGGTGCACCGCACCCAATAGCGCTTCAAATCCATCGGCGAGGATGGAATCTTTATCGATACCGCCGGTGACAATTTCGCCGCGTCCGAGCCTGATGCACGACCCCAGACCCCCGGGCCCGAGACCGCGAGCCACAGTGGCAAGCGCGCGCATATTGACCACCGACGCGCGTAGCTTCGCCAACCGGCCTTCGGGGTAATCGCCAAAGCGTCGGTAGAGCGTTTCAGTGATATGCAGCGACAGCACTGCGTCGCCTAAAAACTCCAGCCGCTCATTTGTCGGCAGACCACCATTTTCATATGCATACGAGCGGTGAGTCAGCGACAATTCGAGAAAATCTCGCGGTACGTCGACACCGATCGCAGCACGCAGATGAGCGAATCGCTCCTCGAGCGATCCGCTCACATCAGGTTGTGCCAGGTGCTTACTCAGACCTCAAGAACCTGACGGCCGTCGTATTGACCGCACTTAGAACAAGCCGTATGCGGTCGAACAGCGGCACCGCAGGCCCGATTGCTGCAAGTAGTCAGCGGCGTTGGCGCAGCTTTCCACTGTGACCGGCGAGCCCGGGTATTTGATCGCGACTTCTTCCGCTTCGGAACTGCCATGTCGATTACTCCTCGGTTGTTAGCGTCGTTATTCAGGTCTAGGTCGTTATTGAGATCTAGTTGTTTTAGTCGTGCTCGTCGGGTTCAGTTGGATCATTCTGAACTATTGCTAGTCTTAGTCCGCAGCGCTGAACTTCTCTTGCAATGCCGCCCAGCGTGGGTCGACGAGCGCATGCTCATGATCTGAGGGCAGTTGTGCCCACGGTTCGCCGCAGCCATCACACAGACCTTCGCACTGCGGGCTGCACAACGGTGTCAGTGGCAATTCCAGCACGATGGCACTACAGATTGCTGGTTCCAGATCGATCCGATCATCGATCAACCGGCTAACCTCGTCCTCGTCCGTAGTCTCGTCGGTCGCGCTTCCGGGATATGCGTAGAGCTCAGTGATCGACACGTCCACGTCTTGCTCCGCCGCGCCGAGGCAGCGACCGCATTCACCTTCGGCGCGACTACGTACGTTTCCGCTGACAAGCACTCCTTCGGCCACCGATTCGATCTGAAGGTTGAGCCGCAGTGGTTCGCCGAGTGGTATCGAGATCATTTCAAGACCGATTCCGGCCGGAGCCGGTACCTCTCGAATCAATTCTCGCATCGTGCCAGGGCGTCGGCCGAGTGCCTTGGTAGTAACTACCAGCGGCCCTTCGGGTAGATGCTTCTGATTCACGACGTCACCGATATCTCAATTATGCTGTGTTCGCTGATGTCGACACCAGCGATTGACCCGGTTGTTCCGGGCCGACCGTTAAGACTACCAGCTAGCTGCGCTGGTCGTAGACGCTGTCTGGTGCCGACTCAGTCGTCCTGCGACGTCGGACCTGGTCCCGCCCGGTCTCTATTGTCCTCAGCAACTTTTGGATATCTGCACCGAGACCGGTCAGACTGTTCTCCACATAGGTATCGGCATCATCTTTCAATTTTGCCGCCCGGCTTTGGGCCTGCGCGTTCACTTGCTCAGCTGCGCGCATGGCGCCTTGGTGTACCTCATGGTCGCTCACCAAGCGATCATGCTCAGCGCGAGCGCGAGCTACCACGCCGTCCGCTTCGGCATGTGCTTTTTCAAGTCGGGCGCTCGCTTCGGCGTGAGCGGCGTTGACGACCCGGTCAGCTTCCTGGGAGGCGGTGCTGAGCGAAGCGTCAGCGTGTGCCCGCGCATCACCAACGAGCCGTTCTGCCTCGTCGACGGACCGCACCCGCAGTCCTTCTGCCTCTGTCGTACTGCTGTGATGCACCCGCTCGGCTTCTGCGCGCGCGGACTCGACAATGCCATCGCGTTGCTCGATTACCTCGCGCGCATCCTCGACCGACTGGGGAAAGGCATCGCGCAAGTCATCAAGTTGATCCAGCAGTGCTGCGCGATTAATCACGCACGAGGATGACATAGGTACGCCTTTGGCGGACTCCACGGAGTCAATAATCTCATCGAGAATCTCGAACAGGCGGTTCATTTAGATTGTTCCTCACTGGTTGTTAGCCGCTTCATCAACGCGGTATACGCGGGCTCCGGAATCATGTCGTGCACGTCACCGCCGTACGCCGCTACTTCCTTTATCAGACTCGAGGATAGATAACTATGGTCCGGATTCGCCGCTAGAAATAGCGTTTCAATGTTCGCAATTTTCTGATTCATCTGCGCCATTTGGATTTCATAGTCGAAATCGGTCGCCACTCGCAGGCCTTTGCAGATCGACTTGATCCCGTTGGCGCGGCAGAAATCGACCAGGAGGCCCGATACCGATGTCGCTCGCACGTTGGTCAAATGAACCACGGAGGCTTCGATCAGCGCGAGTCTTTCCGCCAGACTAAACATCGTCTTTTTGGACGGGTTGACGGTGACGGCGACAATCACCTCGTCAAAAACTGCTGCGGCCCGCTCGATGATATCGACGTGGCCGTTGGTCAACGGGTCAAAGGAGCCAGGGCAGGTGACCCGTCGAATACGTAAGATCACGCCTTCGTCGGGGTTCGCTGGCGAAGCCGCCCGCTGCGCTTCGATGTTCGTCTGCTGCTCATTGCCGCTCACAATGCCAGACCGTACCAAAGTGTGGTCTCCCCGTATCGACGCTCACGCAAAGTTTCCACCGATTGCGGCCAACTCCACCGATCGCGGCGCGAGCGCTCGACGATAATGAGGGCGCCCTGGTTGCACAAACCCGCCTCCAGCAAGCTACCGAGGATTGCCTTGAGATCGTCGGCTGCGACGTCGTAGGGCGGGTCAACAAACACTGTGGCGCCATCTCGTGCCCCTGCGTGCACCGTGCGTGCGACATCGCTTTCGATCAGCAGCGCGCGATCGCTCAGACTGAGCGAGGCGATATTCTCCCTGATGGACTGCGCAGCGCCCCGATCACGCTCGACGAGATAGGCCGTTTGCGCGCCACGAGAAATCGCTTCCAAGCCCACAGCGCCGCTGCCCGCGTATAGATCGATAAATGCTCCCGCACTCAGATCATGGGTCGCCTCGATCGAGGAAAACATTCCTTCCCGGGTGCGATCTGACGTAGGGCGCGTGATGCGTCCTGGCGGTGTTTGAATTTTCCTACCACCGAATTCACCCGCGATGATTCGAGTCATAAGCCGCTAGCCCTTAGTTAAGTATTGGGCAGCAACATCACGCTGCAGTGCATCAAGTTCGTCCTTGAGCACGGGATGGCCATCAAGGTGCGGGTCGGCGGTGAGCAAATACTGTGCATACTCACGCGCGGTCTCTATTATCTGTCGATCCTCGATCAAAGAAAGCAGCTTCAGTTGCGATCGGGTGCCTGATTGGTCTGTCCCGAGCACGTCACCCTCACGCCGATTCTCAAGATCGGCCTGCGCAAGTTCAAATCCGTCCGTGGTCGCCTCCACAGCTCGCAGTCGATCGATCGCCGGTGAAAACGGTCCGATCGCGCTGATGAGTAAGCACAGTCCAGGCTCCGATCCACGACCCACCCGGCCGCGCAACTGATGCAACGTCGACATCCCGAATCGATCCGCGTCCATCACCACCATGATGGTGGCATTAGGAACGTCAACTCCTACCTCGATGACAGTCGTCGCCACCAAAACATCGATCTCGCCCGCCGCGAAATCCCGCATCGCACGATCTTTAGTCTCCGGCGGCAGTTTGCCGTGCAAGATCCTTATTCGCAGACCCGCCAACTGATCATTTTCCAGCTGTTCGGCTAGGTCCAGAACTGCGACGGGGCGTCTGTTTTCCCCATCGTCAGCTGGTTGAGCGGACTCGTCAGTATCGTCGGCGTCTTCAGCACCAATGCTTGGGCACACGATGTATGCCTGATGTCCTGCGGCGACCTCTTCACGAATCCGCGTCCAGGCCCGATCAACCCAGGTTGGATTGGTTTGAGCGAGCACCAAAGTGGTCTTGATTGGCGATCGACCCGGCGGCATATCGGTCATCGTCGATGTTTCCAGATCGCCAAATACTGTAATGGCGACCGTTCTAGGAATAGGGGTCGCGGTCATGACCAACGTATGGGCCACGGTGTCGCCTGCGCCTTTGCGACGCAACACATCACGCTGCTCCACGCCGAACCGATGCTGCTCATCAACAACGACAAGGCCAAGGTCAGCGAAACTCACCGATTCCTGTAACAGCGCGTGCGTGCCGATGATCAGATCAGCAGCTCCCGAAGCGATCTGAGTGAGCGCGTCGCGCCGGGCCGCGGTACCCAATCCGGAGGAAAGCACCACAATTTTCAGTGCATCGGGAAGGCTGTCGAGCTCGCCGGCTGATCCGAGTGGACCCAGGGTCGCTCTGATTGAGCGCGCGTGTTGGTAGGCCAATACTTCGGTCGGGGCAAGAAGAACTGCTTGGCCACCGCCGTCGACGACTTGCAGCATCGCTCGTAGCGCCACCAGGGTCTTACCAGAACCCACATCACCTTGCAAAAGACGATGCATCGGTTGGGACTTTCCCAGTTCGGCTGCGAATGTTTCGCCGACCGCTCGCTGCCCGGCGGTGAGCTCGAAAGGGAGCGCCCGATCAAAGGCCGCTGCCACGCCGTGCTCAGATCGCGGCCGGGCTATCGCGCGCATGGCCTGTGAATCGAGGCGACGCTTGGCCAGCACGAGCTGAATGCTCATCGCCTCGTGCAACTTCAGGCGAGCGTCAGCCCGTTGCAAGTGCGCGTCGCTGGAGGGCAAATGTTTATCGCGCAGCGCCGTGTCGTAATCGACCACATCGAGCCGCTCGCGATCTGCCACCGTCAGGGGGTCCTCCGGTGGCATCAACGCATCCAACGTCAGCTCGATACAGTCCCTAATGACATGACTGGGCAGCTTGGCTTTGGCACGATAAACCGGCAACCAGCGGTTTAACCACCGGTCCGGGTCCAAAAGCCGCGGCCCATCATTCATGTCGAGGCTGACCGCAGAGAAAATTTCGGCTGTGGCATTCGCCAGTTGAAGTCGACGATTGAAAACTTCAACGCTGCCCGACCACACGGCTTCAAGGCCGGGCGAGTACGCCCGCTCTAGCCAGATCTGGTTCCAGAAGATCGCATCGATCTCACCGTCTCCGAATTCTAGGGTTACCACTAATCGACCGGCAGCACCACGGATCTTGCGCTTGGTGTACTTCCCCGGTATCCATTTCGTCGACTTGACCGTTGCCATGAATGACACGTAGTCGCCAACCTGCAGATCGGATGCGGTGGTGGCGTGGCCTCGTTTGAGGTACGTGCGTGGGTAGTGCCGCAGCAGGTCAGCGACGGTCGACATCTCCAACTGTTGCTGGAGCCGATCGGCGGTACGCTTGCCCACCACGTCGATCAGCGGCGAGGTGAGCGTGATCATCCCATCGGCCACTTATTCGACCCCCATCAACAGCACATAGTCGGGATGGCCGCCGCTTAGCACAGTCACCTCAACCTCTGGATGGCGAGTCAAGACGTCTCGGCGCAGATCGTCGGCCAGTTCAGCGGGCGCTGATGGACTGACCGCGATGGACACCAGTTCGCCACCAGTTGCGAGGAATCGGTCAAGCAGCTCCAGCGCGACTTCGAGAATCGATGAGCCGATCGCGACAACTTCGTACTCCACTGATCCGATGACATCGCCAGGACGGCAAGGACCAGCCATCGTCAGCGCCTCGCTCTCGGCTACCGAAAGATCCGCGAAGCGGGTTGCGGCCGCCGCCTCTGCCATCGCGATTACATTGTCGTTGAACCGGCGCTCGGTATCGTGCACCGCGATCGCAGCCAAGCCTTGCATGACCGACTTGGTGGGTACGACCGCAACGTCGTACCCCAATCCGCGCGCCTCGTCCGCTGCAACATCAGCAACTGCCGCGCAATCACGGTCGTTGGGCAAAATGACGACGTGGGCAGCTGCGGTTGCGATGATTGCCGCGAGAACTTCTGCGGTGGATGGTCGTCGATTCGGGCCACTGTCGACGACGAGTGCACCTTCGCCAAGGAAGGCATCCCGAAGTGCCGCGCCAGGGGCGATAGCGACGACGCCGACACCGATTCGGCCAGCTGCGGACGGCGCCCATTGATCGGCAAAACGGGTTACCTCGATTTGCCTCGGGCTACCGATCTCGACGCCGCGTTCGATGGCTGCACCCACGTCATTGGCATGGACATGCACTCGCCAGGTCGTGGCTGGCACTAGGCCCGCCGGTGGGCCCGTCAAGTCGGCACTAGCGATCACAATGCTGTCACCGATGTCGGCAAGTCGCTCCCGCAAGCCATCAACAGCATCGGCAGCGCTATCGATGAGATAGATGACCTCGTAGCTGAAGGTCGATGAACACTCCTGCACCTCAGACCGGCTCGGCGGTGCAGCCGAGTCACGGCGGGCCCACGCGGCTCCGCCAGCTGGAATACCGCCGGTTACGGCGGCGATCGCGTCGATCACGATCGATAGGCCGCGGCCACCGGCATCGACGACACCAGCTCGTCGCAGGGTGGGGTTCTGCGTGCGAGTATCCAGAACTGCTTGAGCCGCTTCGGCCGCTGCCGCAGTGGCAACCACGGCGATAGCGACGGGTCCGGCCGTCGCATCTTGAGCCACTAGCATCGCTCGTTCAGCAACGCGAGCAGCGACTGTCAGCATCGTGCCGGGAGCTGGCTCGGCGACTGCAGCCGTAGCGAGGCTCGAACCCCGTGCCAGCGCTTCGGCAAGTACCAAACCTGGCTGCTCGACGGGTTCACCATCCGGTAGCTGAGCTAGCACTTGGGCTAAACCACGGATGTATTGGCTTAAAATCACTCCAGAATTGCCACGCGCGCCAAGGAGTGCGCCACGGGCGACCACCTCGGCAGCCTGGTTCAGGTGAGCCGGTCGGTCGCGCCGCAATGCATCATTCATTGCCCGCACGGTCAGCAGCATGTTGCTTCCAGTGTCGCCGTCTGGAACTGGGAAAACGTTGAGTAGGTCGATTTCGTCCCGATGTGCGCCGAGTGCATCCAACGCTGCCGAACTCCATCGGCGAATCGTCGCTGCATCCATCGATAGCGCCTGAGGAAGCTTTGGGTAGCCAGCCTCAACCATGCCGAGCCTTCCCGTCGCTGCGCGAGTGTGCGTAATCGCCCACCCTACGACAGGGCCTTAATGAGTTTTTGGGGCTCCAGCGATGTGGCGCAGCCAACGCTGCCAATATGGGCGAGGACTTTACGCAAGCCGGTCCTACCCGTTACTCTGGACAGGTTGTCTGGGTACGCGATTTGCACCACAGTCAACAACACCAAAAGCTGCGATCAGCAGCCTTGACGACCAGATCCCAGGAGTACCCATGGCTAGCGTATGCGACGTATGTGGCAAGAAGCCAAGCTTTGGCAAGTCGGTATCGCACTCCCACCGTCGCACCAGCCGCCGCTGGAATCCGAATATTCAGCGGGTACACGCAGTGCTCGCAGGTGGGACGCACAAGACCCTCAACGCATGCACAACCTGTATCAAGAGTGGCAAGGTCTCAAAGTCCTAGCCGTTTCCGACTAAGCATCCGGAGCCGTTGGCCTTTAGGCCGACGGCTCTTTGCTGTGCTGGGCCGGGCCAATATTGCGTAGTTTTGCTGCGTTGGCAATCATCGCCACTACGTCGTCAGGATCAAATGCGGTCGCATCGATGACCAGGTGATAGAGCAGCGGATCGGAGAGACTGCGTTTGTAAAACGTGTGGGCGTAGGCCTCACGAGCGCGGTCTGTTGATTCGATTCGCTTGCGCGCCTCACCAGGATCTACATCCGAATATTTGGTCACGATCCTCACTCGCCGATCAATCGGACCATCCAGGCGTACGTGGAGTGCATCGGGTCGATCGTGGAAAACGACCGACGCACAGCGCCCAAGGATCACCGCACCAGGTCCGTCAGCCACGCGCCGAAGCACATCCTCGGTTTTATCTTTGAAGATCCGCTCATCGGTGACCTTGTTGTAGACGAGATTCTCCCCACCGACCAAGTCCGGCACCATAGCCATCGAACTGATCAGTCGCCACCAACCGGTTGCGGCACGACCATCTTGGGCCTCAGCATCTTCTACCGAGACACCCAATTCTCGGGCCACCGTCAGGGGAATGGCGCGATCGACGAAAGGTAAACCCAGGGTCGCCGCTACTGCTGGACCCACCCGATCGCCGACTGTTCCGTACGAGGCCGAAATCGTCACTATGCCCATGCGACGATCATGTCACTGCCGCTGCTCGATCGCGAGTTCAGGTCGGCGCGGCGAAATGATCCCAGCCCGTCACGGTCGGTATGACGCCGTTTACGGTCACTTGCGCCGAGTCCTGAGCATGAGGTAAAACCTCACCGATGATTCGCCAGCTCGCCGGAACTTGCGAGGCCGAACCGAACGTGGCGACCAACGCATGGTCGTCACCGCCGCCGAGTAGCCAGCTCAGTGGATCTTGACCAAGCGCGCTAGCAATCTCACCCATTCGCGAGGGCACCTCGAATGCCGAGCGATCCAAATCGATCCGAACGCCACTGGCACGCGCGATATGTCCGAGATCTTGAATAAGTCCGTCACTGACATCGCACATCGAGCTCGCGCCGGCAAGCGCTGCCAACGGGCCCTCCAGATAGGGGGGTTCGGGTCGGCGGTATGCATCTATGTACACCTTGCCGGACCGAAATCCGCGCGCCAAGATCGCCAGTCCCGCGGCGGCGAAACCGACCCGGCCGCAAAGCGCGACCACCTCACCGGGCGCGGCGCCAGATCGCAAGACCGGAGCGATTCCAGCAAGATCGCCGATGGCGGTGACCGAGATGAAGATGCTGCCCGCCCGCGAAATATCTCCCCCGATGACGCTCGCACCGGTGAGCGCACATTCATCGCGTAAACCAGTAGCGAATTGATCCACCCAAGAAATGGCAAGATCTGGCGGGCACGCAAGCCCGACTGTGATACCAGTCGGCGTGGCGCCCATCGCCGCAATGTCAGCAAGATTCGCAGCTGCTGCGCGGTGACCGACGTCGCCTCCGCTACACCAGTCACGACGAAAATGTCGGCCTTCGATCAGTACGTCAGTGCAGACCACTACCCGACCGTCAGGCGTTGCGATCACTGCAGCATCGTCACCTGGGCCCACCTGCACTGACGCCGGCCTGGGGGCAGCTCCAACCAGCTCGACAATTCGGTCGATAAGGCCGAACTCGCCCACATCGGCAACCGTTGCACTGTCATCGTTGTTGATAAAGATCGCCTCCTATTGCGTC
Organism: Antricoccus sp.; assembly: GCA_039923595.1. Lineage (GTDB taxonomy): Bacteria > Actinomycetota > Actinomycetes > Mycobacteriales > Antricoccaceae > Antricoccus. Next base: position 11,016 of record JBDTCL010000031.1, read on the forward strand.
GCTGGTGCCCATCATGCCGGGTTGCGGTAGCTTGGTCCCATGGTTCATGCATATATCCTCATTCAGACCGAGGTCGGCAAGGCATCCGGTGTCGCCCAGACCATCTCGAACATCGAGGGTGTCACCCTGTCCGAAGACGTCACCGGACCCTACGACGTCATTGTGCGCGCCGAGGCGAGCAACGTCGATGAGCTCGGCAAGCTCGTCGTCGCGCGAATTCAAGGTGTCGATGGAATTACTCGCACCCTGACGTGCCCGGTGGTACATCTTTAAAACGTGGCACTAACCGCAGCCCGCAGGGCAACTTATATCGCAATCCCGCTCGCCCTGATCGCTGGCGTGCTGACGGCCTTGCTGATCGCTAACAGTCTCAGCTCAATTACCGACGACGGCGCCGCAAACACCAGCACAATCACCAACGTGAAAGTAGCGATTGACCCGAGCACTGACCAACTGTGCTCGTCCTTTGCCGACGCCGTACCGGCCACTATTGATGGGCGTAAGCAGCGTCCGGTGAAGGGTTATCCAGCTTGAGCTGGCTGGGGTCAACCACCGATCTTGGCGGTCTGCGGAGTAGCCAAACCGGCTGACCTCACCCCAGGTTCAAATCTCACCAGTGTCGATGGCGTGACCTGGTTCGTACAAGAGGCTACCGATACCGCGCAATACGGAGTCCCGGGAAAGAACACGCTCTGGACTACGGTGGATCGTGTTGCGAATGTTGCGGTGGTAGTGCCTAACGGCGTCGAGGGCAGCGTGGCAATCGCGCCGATCTCTACCTCGATCGCCGCATCACTGAAGTCGACCGAAAGTTAGCTAGCGACAACGCTAGATCGTTTCTGGTTTCGGTGCCCGACCCATGAGCGCGCCAACCACATCAGCTGCAGCCCGATTCTCGTGGCACACCGCAACAACCGCGTCGGTGATGGGCATGTCGACGCCCTTCGATCGCGCAAGATCGCGAATCGACCGGCACGACAGCACGCCCTCAGCGACCTGCTTGGTGTGCCGCTGTGCCTCTGCTAACGTATCGCCAGCTCCCAGGCGTCGGCCAAAAGTGTGATTACGCGAGAGCGGCGACATACAAGTGGCGGCCAGATCTCCGAGCCCGGCGAGTCCCGAAAAGGTAGTTTCCTGAGCACCCAGTGCCACGCCGAGTCGAGCGGTTTCGGCAAGTCCGCGGGTCATGAGAGCCGCCTTAGTGTTATCGCCAAAACCCATCCCTTCGGCAATTCCGCAGGCAAGGGCGATCACGTTCTTGACCGCGCCACCAAGCTCGCAGCCGATCACATCAGTTTGGGTATACGGCCGAAAGTAACCGGTCTGACAGGCACTCTGCAGCACCATCGCCCGATCGTTATCGACACACGCGATGACTGTTGCCGAAGGCTGTTCGGCAGCGATTTCGCGGGCGAGGTTGGGTCCGGAGATGACGGCGATATGGTCCTCATGCACCTCCATGACGGCACCGATCACCTGCGACATGCGCATCGTGCTGCCGAGTTCGATGCCCTTCATAAGGCTCACTAGAGTCGCACCGGAATCTATGGCGCCGCACCAGTCGGCGAGATTGGCACGCAAGGTTTGGGACGGGATCGCAATCATGACGATATCGGCACCCTTAATCGCGGTGAGTGCATCTGAGGTTGCCGCGATCGCCGTCGGCAGCACGATTCCGCTCAAATAGTCGCGATTTTCGTGCGTCGCGTTGATGGTCTGCGCCACTTCGGTGCGTCGTGCCCAGATCGTTACGTCCGAACCAGCATCGGCGAACACCTTCGCCATCGTGGTTCCCCACGAACCGGCGCCCATGACGGCGACCCGCGTCATAACGCCTCACTCGTCGGTAACGAGGGTGGGACTTCTGGCGGCGCAGCATTGCGTAGCACGCCGACGCCCTCGGTAATCACGTTCATGATCGAGTCGGTGATTGCACGCATTGCGACAGCTTCGGGCAACGCTCGTTCAGTGCTGAGATCTAACGGCTCACCGGCGACAATTCTGGTAATTTTGCGCGGAAAAAACGACTTCTTGCCAGTGTGGTGATTCCATACCTTCTGGGCACCGTCTTGCCAGATCGGAATGATCGGTACGTCTGGTAGCTCAAGAGCAATCCGACCAACACCGGTTTTGGCGCGCATCGGCCAGAATTCCTTCTGCCGCGTCACCGTGCCCTCGGGGTACACGACGATAACGCCGCCCTCGTGGAGGATCTTGATGGCTGCTGAGAGCGACTTCAAGGCCTGTGCTGAACCGCGGGTGACCGGAACCTGGCGGCAGACGCGCATCGCGGAGCCCACGATGGCAACTTTGAAGACGGCGTCCTTGATCAAGAACTGTGGCAACCGGCCGGCCTGCCACACGTATCCGGCCATCGCGAGCGGATCGACTACTGAGACGTGATTGGCTACCAATATCGCAGGCCCGCTCGCTGGAATGTTCTGCGAGCCTCGGAAGTGCTCTTTGAAAAGCACCCGCGACATTAGCCGAACGATAGGCGCGATGATCCGCAGCGCGACCGGCAGACCTTTGTGCGATCGGTGGCGCAAACCGGCTTCGGTATCCGGATCTTGTTTTACCAACGCGTCCTCGTTCCTCATCAACCAACAGTTTGGTGGTGGATATACCATATCGACTTGCCATGATGCCCTGGATGAATGACGCTCCGAACACTCGCGAAGAAGTCGCGCAGCGTTGGTCTGCCATCGTGCCGGTGAAGTCCCCGGGCAACGGTAAGTCCCGGGTGATCGCAACGGCGAATGGTCGATTCGCGGCAGGACCGATCGCTTTGGCATTCGCACTCGACACGATTGAAGCGATCGCGGCCTGCCCG
>JBDTCL010000032.1:0-8720 GCA_039923595.1 Antricoccus sp.
AAAATCCCGATGGACTGCCAGTCGCTGCCACCCTCACTGACGGTATAGGCCGCATATTTGCCATCCGGACTGATCTCTACGCCGGTAACGGCCGTCGTTTGCTGCTCAGAGAGCAGGTTCGGATCAATGAGTAGTCGGCCGCCTGCGGCGAGCTTCTCAAGCGACGGCGCAAGGTACCAAATGTCTTGATTGTGCGCGCCATCGTTACGCGTGAGCGTGTACCAGCCACCCTGCTTGCGAGGGGTCCCGACGCGCTGTTTGGAGAGCGCTGAGTTCAAGGTTTCGGTAAACCAGTCACGTGCGGGTAGATCGGCAAGGACTGACTCGGTGTGCGCATTTTGGGCCGCTATCCATCGGCGGGTTCGCTCAGAGTCGGGGTATTCAAGCCATCTATAGGGATCGGGAACGACCACGTCATGCAAAATGTCGCTCGTATCGTCGCGATCAGTAATCGGTAAGGAACCCACAGTTATCAGACTAGGTCACCGCAGTGAGCGGGGGTTCGGGCTATCAAGTGTGGCATTGCTCGCCCTCCTTTGATCTTTAAGCCGATACCTTGGTATTCTGTTCAATTGTGCGTTGCTAGTCGCACAACAAGAATTTGCTGTATTAATCCGCACTCTCAAGACGAAGGCATTCTGTGGCGAACATCAAGTCCCAAATCAAGCGCATCAAGACGAACGAGATGGCACGGCAGCGCAACAACGCGGTGAAGTCGGCACTCAAGACGTCGGTGCGTCGTTTCCGTGAGGCGACAACCGCAGGTGACGTCGATTCAGCGACAACAGCGCTTGCTGTTGCGGCCAAACAACTGGACAAAGCGGCAAGCAAGGGTGTTATTCACCGTCGCCAGGCGGCGAACCGCAAGTCCGGGATGGCCAAAGCGCTCGCCTCGATCAACGCCGAGGCAAAATAAGCTCACTGACTTTCCCGACGCCGCTGTGCTCACCTGAGCAGAGCGGCGTTGTGCTGTGCGCACGAAGTGCTACCTGCAGTGTGAACGAGGTCGGTGTTACCCGACGTTGCGCGCAGCGCAGATGTCTAAGATCGCTTTCTCCAGTGCCCACCTCGGGTCAGCGGCACTGCCTTTAACATCGGCATTCAAGGTCGCGACGATACGCATCGCGGCAGTGAGTCCCGGCGCACTCCAGCCGGCGATCGATCCGCGGACCCGACGGATCTTCCAGGCAGGCATACCAAGACTTGAAGCGAGCGAATTCGGATCGGCGCGGCCAGCCGCGGCCACCCGGGCCGCCTGCCGAATGCTCTCGGCGATCGCATCGGCAATAACGACCTCCGGAGTGCCGTCATGCAGCGCCCAGCGCAACTGTTCTAGGGCGCGCGATTGCTCTCCAGCGACGACATCGTCAGCCACTGCGTACGTTTTAACGTCGGCCCGACCTCGGTAGTACTGGTGGACGGTTTGGCTGCTCACAGTGCCGCCAGAGTCTGCGGCGAGCTGGCGCGCCGCGCTAGAAAGGCTTCGTAGGTCTTCGCCTAGGGCATCCACGAGCGCGGCGCATGCCTTGGCATCGATCGTGCCACCAGCTGCGGCCACTTCATCCCTGACGTACCTGATGCGATCTTCCGCGGTTTTCACAACCGGGACGCGCTCCACCAGCGCGCCGCTGTTCTGAAGCTGCAAGGCGAGCGTCTTGGCACGACCACCACCTGAATGCAGCACAATTAGGCTAATCTGCGGATCGGGATCGGCCACGTAGCTAGTTATCGCGCTCACGAGATCTTTGGTGGCCTGGTCGGCGTCTGCCACGATGACGATTCGGTCCCCACCAAATAGCGCTGGGCTAATCGCATCGACAAAAAGCATCGTCGCATCTGTTCCGGCCTCAACCCTGATCAGTTCGATCTCGCCGCCGCGCGCAATTCGCTGGGCACCGACCAGTTCAGCGCCCGCCTGTGACCGCAAGTATTCATCCTCGCCGATGACCAGGATAAGTTTCTCAAGGTGGGTAGTGATGCTCACCTGACCATCCTCACATGCCGTCGTGACAGTGTGACAGCACCTGGTCACTAGTTCTTGTGCGTAACAACACCGAGTTTCCCGCGGTCGATGACTACGGCGATATCCCCGACCTGATCGGTGCGATAGACCTGCAGCCCGTCGGCTGCCAGCTCGGTCATCGTCAGTGGCGACGGGTGACCGTAATCGTTATTGGCACCCACCGACACCAATCCGAGCCGCGCCTTGGTGCCATTGAGAAATTCTGGGAGCTGATAGGCCGATCCATGATGTGGCACCTTAAGTACATCAGCGCGCAACTGCTCAGGATGACTCACGAACTCGGTCTGCTCCTCGATTTCGGCATCACCGCAGAATAGGAAGCTGACTCCCCCTGTGACCACCCGAATGATGAGTGAGTTGTTATTGATATCCGAATCGGTACTGCGTTGCTGGCCGATCGGCCCAATCACACTCAGTTGGACCGATCCACTGAAGCGCAACTCACCGAGCGCCGGCGTGCGAATCGGCACGCCATGCTCTTTCGCTTGTGCCTGCACGCGGACCGCTGCCGAGGTGGGTTCGGCAAACGGACTGACGTCTACCTCGGCGACTGCACGCTTTCCTAGTACTGATGCGATCCCACCGATATGGTCTTGATGGAAGTGCGTCAGGATCAGCATCGTCACGCGGGTGACCCCGAGGGCTGTTAGGCAGTGATCCATCGCGACCGGGTCCGGACCGGTGTCGATAATGACTGCGGAATGATCATCAACCCGAACTACAAACCCATCTCCCTGTCCGACATCACAGGCAACCGCGAGCCACCCTGCCGGCGGCCACTGTCGAGCGATCATCCGCACAGGAGCGGCAATAATCAGGCCCCCGACAAGAACCCCCGCCATGATCGCGCGTATAAAGCGGTGACCATCGCTCAATCGGGCGGCCAATACCGTCACGGCAACCAAACCCACCGCCAGCGCCGATCCCAAAATCCCCGCTGGCCAGGCAATCCGCAGCTCAGACCAACCCGCGCCATGATGGGCGACGGCCAGCACCCACCGCACGAGCCAGCCAGCGATCCAGCAGCAGCTATCGGCTAACCAAGGCGCCCAAGGTGCTGTGATCGCGGCCAGCGCACCGAGTATCGTCGCTGGCGCCACCACCGGTGCGGCAAGAACGTTGGCTGGCAGCGACATGAGATTCAAAGCAGGGTTGAGCAGGACGATGAGGGGCATGGTGGCTAGACCAGCGGCTGCAGCGACGGCGGTTCCCATCGCGATGGGGCGCGGCATCCAGCGCGACAATCGGTTGGTCCACCTCGATGAAAACAGCACGATACCGGCAGTTGCCGCGACGGAGAGTGCGAAACCAACCGAAAGCGCCAATGATGGACGCACTGCAAGTAGCACCAGAATCGCCACTGACAATGAGGGTAAAGCGGCGCGTGATCGGCCAATCGCGAGCGCGATCAAAGCGACCGCACCCATGGCTGCCGCGCGCAACACGCTTGGCTCGGGTCGAGCGATCACCACGAAAGCCAGCAAAAGGAAGGCAGCGCAGCCAACCTGGACTGCAAACGGCAATCGCAGTCGTCGCGTCAGCCACAATGCGGCGCCAACCACGATGGCGACATTCGCACCCGACACGGCCATGAGATGGCTAAGTCCGGTCTGCCGAAATTCTTCGGTGACGATCTGATCAAGCCCGCTGACATCGCCGTCAACAAGCGCAACCAGCAACGCCGCCGCTTGCGTCGGTAACGCACGATGCGCTGACGAGTTGAGCTCAGCTCGGACGATGCCCGCGCAACGCTGCACCAGTGACGGACTTCCGATGAACTGCGGCGGGCCGCGTGCGACGATGATCGCCGTGACGTCACCCGCACGAAGCGGATCGGCCGCCCGCCCAGCTAGTTTTATCCGTTGCCCGGGCAGCCGCCCTACCCAATCGCGCTGACTTCCGATCACCAGCACCCGTTCGCGAGTGAGATAAGTTTGCCCACTCATTTCGATCTGAATCACATCAACGATAAAGCTCACCCGAGGCGCCCCGCCCGCTGCAGACCTGGCGAGAATCGGATCAGTGGCGAGCGAGCCTTCGATCGTCGCCACCACGCCGGTTCGCGCGGCTTGTGCTACCGGTGAGCTAATCCGCTCCGCCTGGCGGACGAGGCCCAGGATGGTTAATGCAACGCCGGTGACGCCGGCCATCAACATGGTCCCGGCGAAACCGCCCCGACTTCGGCGCGACTGCCAGATGGCGATCAGCGACATCAAGAGTGCCGCAGCCATCGACAACCAGCCCAGTACCGGAGAGTTAGTGCCGGTCAGTATGGTGCTCAGCCAAGCCATCAAAGCAGCCGGCACGAGGCGGTAGTCCATTTCGGCCCTAAGCTCACCCGGGGCCGCAAGGTCTGTCATACGGTGACTAGATCTTTGATATTGCTCAGAACTGCCGGGCCGATGCCGGAAACCTGACCCAGGTCGTTGACGGTCTTGAACTTCCCGTTCTTCGTTCGGAAATCTACGATCCTTTTGGCAAGAATCGGTCCGATACCCGGCAAGGAATCAAGATCATCGGCGGTTCCTAGATTGATGTTGACCTTCGCCGTACTCCCGCCTCCGGTTGCGCTGGTATTGGGCGCCGTACCCACATTCGGCGGCACACCTGGCACACCGATTGGGATCTGCTCACCATCGCTGAGCACCCGCGCGAGGTTGATCGAGTTGAGGTCCGTCCCGGGCAGCGCGCCACCGCAGGCGGCAATCGCATCAGCAACCCGCGAGCCTTCTGGCAAGTTCACCAATCCCGGACTAGCAACCAGCCCGACGACCGAAACCACGATCGGAGCAGAACTGCTATCAGTCTTGCCCGCCTCCGTGGAGGCTGGTCCGTCGCTCATCATTGGCGATCCGGTCGTGGCGATTTGCGGCGCGACCGGTTGGACGCCCGGCGCGCTTGCCAAGGTCACCGCCACGGCGATGCCTGCTGCAGCGATCGCCGTGATGATAAATGCGGCCGCTGGACGACGCTCGGCGACCCATCGCGCACGCGCACCAGAGTGGCGCTCCGGCGTCAGCCCGGCCGCGATCTGCTCGGGGTCACTACCAGGCAGTTCGTGCGCCACAAGCGCCCGAACCCGCGCGATTTGCTCCGCGCGCTCAGTATTCTCAGTAGCCCTTCCGAACATAGCTTGACGCTATGGGCCGGAGGAAACGCGGACACTTGGATCGATCCGAACTGTGCAGAACATCGACCTTGTGGATAAACCCCGTGCGGTCGCCAATGCGCAGACGAGCAGTCTGTTAAAGCACCGAAGGTCGGGTCTGGGCGAATCGGGTGGCCTGCTCGTATAACTTGCCAATACTCAGCAACTTCGCTTCGGCGCGAGGAGCAGTGACGATCTGCAAACCGATCGGTAAACCGGCAGAACTAAACCCGGCCGGCACACTCAGACCTGGAGCACCAGTCGCCGTGATATCGCAACAGGAGCGCATCCATTCCAAATAGCTCCCGAGCTCCGTGCCGTTGATCTGCGTCGGATACTCCTGATCTGCATCGAACGGCAGCACTTGAGCGGTAGGCAGCAGTAATGCGTCATAAGTGTTGAAGAACTCGACCATTCGCTCATAGAGCGCCACGCAGAGCGCTGCAGCACGAGCCAGATCAGCGCCGGTCAGTTTGCGCCCTTCCTCGACATTCCAGACGATCGACTCTTTAAGGACTCCAGGATGCTCATCAATCAGGGGCCCGAAGCCAGCGGCAAATTGCCATGCACGACGCGTGAGGAATGCATCTTCGGCGCCGCTGAGGTCCACCATCGCTGGCTCGAGCGCAGCACCAAGTCCTTCGAAAACCGCACCCGCTGCCTCGACCGCAGCAATCACCTCATAATCGATCGGCAAGCGACCAGAAAAATCTGGCGCGATCGCAATCCTCAACGTGGATGCATCGACCTCATACGGCGTGATATCGGCCGCCGAGGTCGTTAACGCGTTCGGCACCCGAGCATCGGTGCCGCTACTCGCCGCCAGCATGAGTGCAAGGTCGTCGATCGAACGGGCCATTGGTCCGGAGGTGCTGAGCTCGAAACCTGCGAGTGGATTCGGATAAGAGGGCACCCGACCAATGGTGGGCCGGAGTCCAACCACGTTGCAGAATGAGGCTGGGTTGCGCAGCGAGCCGCCCATATCGCTGCCATCAGCGATCGGTGTCATTCCACAGGCGAGCGCGACAGCCGCGCCACCGCTGGATCCACCCGCTGATTTGGACAAGTCATACGGATTGCGGGTGAGCCCGAATACGGTGTTGAACGTATGCGACCCGGCCGCATACTCTGGGGTGTTCGTTTTGCCCATCGAGACCACACCAGCAGACTTCAGCCGCGAGATGATCAGGTCATCCTGCTGCGGAACGTTGTCCTTCATCAGCGGCGACCCGAAAGTCGTCCGGACGCCAGCGGTGTTGTGGGTATCTTTGTGGACCATCGGTAGCCCGTGTAACGGGCCTAGGTCATCTCCAGCTGCCCGCCTTGAATCTAGGGCATCGGCTGCTTTGAGGGCCTGATCGGCGACAAGTGTAACGACCGCATTGACTTTTGGGTTGACTTGGTCAATTCGTTCCAGATAGGCAGTCGTTGCCTCACGCGAACTGATTGTGCCGCTACGCAGCTCGCGGACGAGCTGCGTAGCCGGCATGTAGGCGATATCGGAGCTCATGCCCTTAGTTTGCCTCGGTGTTAATGATCGCTGCGACCGGGCCGCCACCGGAAGGGCCCTGGTGCACCGCCGCGACCGATACGAATACAGCCGGATCGCCAGTCACCGAAGCGGCTACACCACCGACAGTAGCTTTGATCTGGCGGTGCCAATGCACATCGGAGTCATCGAGCATGGCATTACGACGGCCTCGCACCATGCCGCTCGGGTCGGCCTCACACTTGAGGAAGATGTTAACCAACCGACTACCTAGATCGTCGGTATGCGGACGATCTGGCAGATCTAATCCGGCGGATCGAATCGCCTCCCAGATGCCATCGCGATCAAGAGCATCCTTCATGACGCCGTGGCCGATTTGGTATTTGCCGCCGATGCCTTTGACATTTCCGACAACCACGATCTGCGCCTGATCCAATTCAACACCCGACGAGCACGAGGCTACCGCCGAGAACAGATCGAGATTCTTCATCACGTCCTCATCGGTGGGCATCTCAATCTCGCCTAGTGCAACGGCTACCCCGAGCGCTGTCGCGGCGTTCGACAGATCCATCGACTCGTGAGTGTTCTCGGTCCACACCGTCTTGCCGCGGCTTTTCGCATCGCGAATTGTGTCGATGGTCAGCAGCGGCGTTTTAGTTTGTACGTAATGAACGTCTTTGGAGTCATCGATTCCCGCTGCGGCCATGGCCTGCTTGACCCCTTCGGCGACCTTCTCGATCATAGCGACCCGACCGATGTCTTCGGGCATAATCTGGGTGCTCATCGCGAAGCCGACTGACAGTCGCGGTTCGTCGCTCTGCGGTGCGTTCTTCGCATCGACCGTAGCAAAAATGGTGGCATGTGGACTGATCACGCCATCGGTTCCGCCAGACCAAACGATCGGTATTTGCTTCACCTCGTCGGCGCTGCGGCTGCCTTTTGCGACCAGGACCTCGCGGAAGGCACGGTCTGCGATGATGCGGGTGTAATCGTTGACTCCCCCGTTGCCCTCGGTCTTGCCGATCACGGCGATCACTCGGTCAGCGTCAAGCACTCCGCTATCGATCAGCTTGGCGAGTTCAGAAGCATCTGAAACGCTGTGTAGTGGGACTTTCTGTACCTCAATGGCATCTGGCATGTTCTATCTCCTTCTTATTGAATCGTGCTTGGTGAATCATGCGGATCCAGGTCAATTGAACCGGCACGAGGGCGGGCGGCGTCAGTTACTATCTGGTACTACAACGGTGCCGATCTCACCGCTTAGCGCATCGGCAATCCGGTGCAGTGACGTGATGATCGCGGTTCCCCCGGATGTGGCAAAGCGAATAGCCGCATCGACCTTTGGGCCCATGCTGCCGCTGGCGAACTGCCCTTCGTCAGCATGTCGCTGCATCGCCGATGCAGTGATCTGTCCGATCTCGAGCTGCTGCGGCGTACCGAATCCCAATATCGCGTGTTCGACGTCAGTGGCGATCACCAACACGTCAGCTTGAATGGCTCGAGCAAAAATCGCGGCGGTCAGGTCCTTATCGATCACGGCCTCTACGCCGCGCAGACCGCCATCATCAGTTCGCACCACTGGTATCCCGCCGCCGCCACACGCAACGACAACAAAACCATGCTCAATCAACCGCAGCACCGCCGGCGCATCAAGGATCTCGCGTGGCTGCGGACTAGCGACAATGCGCCGCCAACCTTTTGCGCCGCGATCCTCCCACTGCTGACCGGCATCTATCAGCGGCTGCGCACGTTCGCGAGTTAAGTAGCGCCCAACCGGTTTGGTCGGCTCGGCGAAGCCGGGATCATCTCGGTCGACCAATGTGCGGGTGACCACTGTCGCGGTGGGGCACGTCAATTGACGCCGCGCCAACGCGGACTCGAGCGCGTTCTGGATCGTGAAACCGATTGTTGCCTGAGTCTGCGCATCACACCAATCGAGCGGCACCGGGGGGACGGCATGCGCTGACAACTCATTCTTCGTCAACAGATTGCCCACCTGCGGACCATTACCGTGCGTCAAAGTAACAGCGATACCGCTAGCGATTAGCTCCGCGACCGGC
>JBDTCL010000033.1:0-3260 GCA_039923595.1 Antricoccus sp.
CTCGTAGCTGCTGGGCCTTGGCGAACGTGCAATTACCGGCGAAGCTGATGTAATAACCCCGCTCGCTGCAGTACCGCGCCATGTGAGTGTCGCCGGAAAAACAATGGAAAACAACCTGCTCTGGCGCCCCTTCATCGGCCAACACTCGGAAAACATCTTCATGAGCGTCACGGTCGTGGATCATGACCGGCAACTGATGCTTCTTCGCGATCTGGATATGAGCTCTGAAGGAGCGTTCTTGCTGTGCCAATTGGGCAGCATCAGTCGTTCGAAAAAAATCTAATCCGGTTTCACCGATCGCCCGCACCCGGCCGTGAGCTGCGAGTTGATCGATTTCGCCTAGCGCAGCATCGAGTTCCTGCTCGGTCATCAACGGCGCATCATTTGGATGCAGCGCGACAGCGGCCACAACGGCAGGATTAGCCACGGCGGCTGCGACCGACCACCGTGAGGTGGTCAGATCAACACCGACTTGGACCAAACGATCAACTCCCACCTCCGCTGCGGCGGCAACCTGGTCAGCGACACTGCCACCGACGGTGTCGATGACCAGATCCAAATGCGTGTGACTGTCTACCACCGGATACGGCAGCGGCTCCGGTGCCGGCGGTGGATCACCCTGACGGCCGTGTGATCGATCCTGAGTCATCGGCTCAACTCCATTTAAGATGCAGCTTGCTCAATACGAGGAAAGAGCGCAGCTCCTTTGGTAATGATGCTGCCTGCTGGCAACAATCCCCAACGTCCAGCGTCCTGGATGTGTTGGGTTGCTAGCGAGCCGACGCTGTCGTGCGCGCCCAGCGATTGCCACAACTGAGCCGCTGCCGTCGGCATTATTGGCGAATGCAGCACCGCGACCGCTCGCAGTGCCTCAGCGCAGACATACAAGATCGTGCCCAATCGCACTTGGGCCTCAGCGTCCTGCACCTTAGCGACCTTCCATGGCTGCTGCTCACTGACATACACATTCAATCGCGTGATCAAATCGTGTGTTGCCGTCGCCGCTTCGTGCACTGCCAGCTGGTCGATCGCGCCGTCCGCTTTGGCTACCGTCGCCGCAACACCATCAACAATGACGCGATCTGCCTCAGTGAGCTCGCTCGGTGCCGGTAGCACGCCGTCGTAATAGCGCACGACCATCGCCGCGACGCGCGAGGCGAGATTGCCGAGATTATTGGCAAGCTCATCGGCATACACCGCGCTAATGTGCTCCCACGAAAATGATGCATCCGATCCGAAGGCAATGGTCTTCATGAAGTAATAGCGGTACGCATCAACGCCGAACGTCTCAACTATCAATTTGGGATGAATCGCGGTCGCGTTGCTTTTCGCCATCTTCTTGCCACCCACAAGCAAGTAACCGTGGGCAAATACCCTGCGCGGGACGGCCACTTCTGCAGCCATCAGCATGGCCGGCCAAATCACCGAGTGAAAACGCAAGACGTCACGACCGACGAGGTTTACCGGTGGCCAGATCTTGGCAAACCGTTCCGGATCGTCATAAATACCCGCCGCTGTGGCGTAGTTCAGCAGCGCGTCTACCCATACGTACAGCACTTGGCTTTGATCCCACGGCACCGTGATGCCCCAGTCGAAACTCGAGCGGCTGATCGATAGATCCTGCAGACCAGCTTCGACATAATTACGAATCTCGTTACGGGCTGTATCTGGTCCGATGAAATCCGGCTGGTCGTCGTAAAGCGCCAACAGCCGGTCGCCAAATTCACTGAGTTTGAAGAACCAGTTCTTTTCGCTGATCATTTCCGCAGGCCGTTCGTGGATCAGGCAATTGCCGTCTGCATCCAGATCATCGTCGCCTTTGAACTCTTCGCAATCCACGCAGTATCGACCGATGTAATCGCCGGAATACACATAACCGGCCTCATTCAGCCGCGTCCAGAACTGCTGAACTTGTGCAATATGGTCCGCGTCGGTGGTGCGAATAAACCGACTGGGTTCGATGTCGAGCAGTTGCCACGCCGGCTTCCATTCCTGCTGAACAAGCTCGTCCACAAAGTCCTGCGGCGCTTTGCCGTTCTTTTGCGCGGTCCGCAGAACCTTCTGGCCGTGCTCATCGGTGCCGGTGAGCATGTAGGACTGTTCACCACGCTGCCGGTGCCACCGCGCGAATACGTCCGCCGCCGTGGTGGTGTAAGCGCTACCAATGTGTGGTGCGGCGGTGACATAGTAAATCGGGGTGGTGATGAAAAAACTCTCTGGCATAGCTACAGGCTACTGATGCCCGCCAGTCGATTAACGGCTCCCTAATTCTTCTACGAACCGACTGAGTCCTGATCACTCGGTCCAGTTTTAACCCCTTGCGCCGTGATCTTGCCTGCGTCAGCACCAGCGTCTTCAGCGGCCGCCTGCTGTACTCGCGAGTGCTTGCGGCTGTAGCTGAAGTAAATGATGAAGCCAACAATCAACCACGCGATAAATCGCAAGATGGTTTCCAGCGGCAAATTGATGATCAACCACAGGCACGCCAGCACCGACAGAATCGGGACGACTGGGACGCCCGGGGTCTTAAAGGACCGCTTCAGATCCGGACGGGTCCGGCGCAAAATGATCACGCCGATCGAGACCACAATGAACGCGAACAGGGTGCCGACACTCACCAACTCCGACAGCGCTTTGAGCGGAATGAAACCCGCCAGGATAGCGACCACAAGTGAGCACACGATCTGGATTCGCCACGGGGTGCCAAACTTCGGATGAACCTTGGACAGGCTCACCGGAATCAAGCCATCGCGCGACATTGCAAAGAAGACTCGGGTCTGGCCCATGAGCAGCACCATGATGACGCTAGTGATGCCGACGATCCCGCCGAAGGAGATGATCTTCGCCGCCCAGGTCAGCCCTATCCCGGTGAATGCATCTGCTAGCGGTGCAGCTGAATCAAGTTTCGGGTACTTCAGCATTCCGGTGACAACCAGGGAAACCGCCACGTAAAGAATCGTGCAGATGATCAGCGAGCCGATGATCCCGCGCGGTAGCGACTTTTGTGGATCTCTTGTTTCCTCTGCAGTCGTCGCGACAATGTCGAACCCGATAAAGGCGAAGAACACAATCGAGGCCGCAGCAATAACTCCCATCACACCGAAACTGGTACTGGAGCCGGTGAAGACCTGCAGCAACGGCGTCGTGAGCACACCTTCACCTGAAGGCCTGGTGACCGCGGGCGGGATGAATGGCGAGTAGTTTGCGGCCTTGATGTAGAACACGCCAAGCGCGATCACAAACAGCACCACCGTGACCTT
>JBDTCL010000034.1:0-9859 GCA_039923595.1 Antricoccus sp.
GGAACAATCATGACAGTGCTCACGCTGTTGGGTCTCGGTCTGTCAATCGATTACGGACTGCTTCTTGTGACGAGATACAGAGAAGAACTCGCCGGTGTTCCTGATGAGCCAGGTGTTTCAGACACGGACCGTCGGCAGCTCGCGATTGGCCGTACGTGGGCAACCGCAGGACGCACGGTGCTATTTAGCGGACTCACCGTCGCGACGGCGATGACTGGACTGCTGGTCTTTAATGACCGCCAGCTACGTGCAATCGGCGCCGCGGGCGTCGCTGCCGCGGCCCTCGCTTTACTGGTCGCGATCACGCTTACCCCGGCACTTCTCGGGCTCTTCGGCGGCAAGATCAGCGCCACCTCGGCGCGCAATCAGGCCGCATCATCATCGGGCAAGTTCGATCGGTTGGCGCATACCGTACAACGCCGGCCGCTGAGCGTGATCGTTGGTGCCGGACTGTTGCTGGCAGTGCTCGCAGTCCCCGCACTGTCACTGCGCTCTAGCCTTGTGGGCCTGGATCAAGTCAACGTCAATACCCCAGCGGTGCTGGCCGCGAAGCTCGTCGAAACTCGTTTCGATCAGGGTGCACCGGCCGGAATCTTGATCGTCGCGCGAACGGACGCGGCCACCTTGCAGCAGTGGGCGGAGCACGCCCGGTCTTATCCGCAGACCGCAAGCGTCGGCCAGGCGCAGGACGTCAGCGGCGGTGTTTCGACAGTCAAGATTTTCCAACGTGGGAGCGCTTCTGGCGCACAGTCCCAGGAACTGGTGCAGACCCTACGCGCGCACCGACCAACTTCTTTCACGATTTATGTAGCAGGCGACTCGGCGACCCTGTATGACGTCAAGAGGCTCATCAGTACCGGACTTCCGGCTGCGGCACTGATAATTATTGGGGCAATGCTCGCGCTATTAGCGTTCATGACCCGATCCATTGTGGTGCCGATCAAGGCCATTTTGATGAACATCGTATCGATGGCTGCCGTCGCTGGAGTGCTGGTTGCAGTGTTCCAGTTCGGCTGGGGTGCCAGGCTGATCGAAGCTCCGGTGATGTCCGGATTGGTGCCGGGGGTCTTGGTGCTGGTCTTCGTCATGGGCTTCGGTCTGTCGATGGACTACGAGCTGTTCCTGCTCGGCCGAATCAAGGAGTATGTCGATGCCGGGCTGGCCACTGACGAAGCGGTCCGGCGCGGTCTGCAACACACCGGCCGCACCATTACCAGCGCTGCATTGCTAATGGCGATCTGCTTTATTCCGTTCGCCTTCGCCAGCGACGTCGTGACCCAGCAGATCGGCGTGGGACTAACCGCGGCAGTCGTCCTCGATGCCACGCTCGTCCGCTGTCTTCTCCTACCGGCAACGATGACGGTACTCGGCCGCTGGAACTGGTGGCCAGGACGGGCCAGCCAGCAGAAACCAGATCCGCAGCCGATTGAGTTGATCTCGCCGCGCCGCGAATCGGTCGAAGTCTGACCTCTCGTGGTTTGGTGCCCAGCGTGCGACCGGTATCGCGTTACGCTGCCCTTATGACCAGTCGACAATCGATTCGCGCCGTCGTGGCGCTTGCCGCTACCCTCGTAATCGCGGGCTGCGCGAGTAGCGGGGGCGCCACCGACAACTCATCGTCGGCACCGAGCAGGTCGTCATCGGCGCCGTCCACCTCATCATCTGCGGCTAACTCGTCATCGTCGAGTACGTCGCCTGCGGGCCCCGCGCCAAGTGCGGGCTCAGGCAGCACCGATGCCGGTGCCGACTCGGATATCGTCGACCCCACTAGTACCGCGAACGCCGACCCAGATGTGCAACCGGCACCGAACGGTTCGACACTTATTTTGACCGCAGCGCGAGCATCGGTCCACGGCGCGTACGACCGTGCGGTATTGCAATTCAGCGGCGCTGGGGCACCGGGCTGGAGTGCGCAATACGCGACCAGTGCTGCCACTCTCGGCAAAGGTGACCCCATCAAAGTCGCGGGCGCTGGCATGATCGACCTCATGATCACCGGTACGACTTATCCGCAACAAGGTGCTCCCGCACTGAAATACGGCTCGACTTCCGGGGCCGGAGTAATTTCTGAGATTTACACAGACGGCTGGTTTGAGGGAACGACCCACGTCGTTTTAGGTACCGCAGCGACAGGCAAACCCTTCCGTGTCTTCGCCGTGGCAAATCCCACCCGCTTGGTCATCGACGTCTTCCACTAGCCCGTTCGAACCACCGCTTCCCATGCCATCAACTGCTGGGAAGGTGTGGGATTTGATGATTCAGCGATGGCGCACGACCCACCGCGGTATGACAAAGGGCGCTTCTGGCCGTAGCCCAGAAGCGCCCTTTGGCGTGCTCTAACAGTTATCGATAGTCGCCGTAATCGAACGTGTCCAGCGGCACGGCCTGACCCGAACCCTGACCGAACACACTGTCATCGAAGTACGAACCATCGTCATAAGAGACCATCGAGTACACCGCAGCGCGGGCCTCTTCGGTCGGCTCAACCTTGACATTGCGGTATCGCGAGATGCCGGTGCCAGCAGGAATGAGCTTGCCGATGATGACATTTTCCTTCAAGCCGACAAGCGAATCGCTCTTGCCCTGAATTGCCGCGTCGGTCAGCACCCGAGTGGTCTCCTGGAAGGAGGCCGCCGAGAGCCACGACTCAGTCGCCAATGACGCTTTGGTGATACCCATGAGGACTGGCCGGCCCGATGCTGGCTCGCCGCCCTCCTGGACAACCCGACGGTTTTCAGCGATGAAATGCGCATTCTCAGGCAGCGATCCAGGCAGGAAATTAGTCGAACCCGACTCGATCACCGTGATGCGCTTGAGCATCTGGCGGACGATGACCTCGATATGCTTATCGTGAATCTGCACACCCTGGCTGCGGTACACCTCTTGGACCTCGCTCACGAGATGCAGCTGCACGTCACGTGGACCCATGATCCGCAGCACCTCGTGCGGATCGACGGCACCCTCAGTCATCTGCTGACCGATCGTGACATGATCGCCCTCTTCGACCCGAAGTCGGGTACGACGCGAGATCTTTTCGTAGATGACCTCTTCGCTCCCGTCATCGGGAACGATGATGATCTTGCGCAGTTTGTCCTGATCTTCAATCCGAATCCGGCCAGCTGTTTCGGCGATTGGAGCCTTGCCCTTCGGGACACGAGCTTCAAATAGTTCGACGACGCGAGGCAGACCGTGCGTGATGTCATCACCGGCAATACCGCCGGTGTGGAAGGTACGCATAGTCAACTGCGTGCCAGGCTCGCCAATAGACTGCGCGGCGATAATACCTACCGCTTCACCCACATCAACCGTCTTGCCAGTTGCCAGCGAACGTCCATAGCACGCTGCACAGGTGCCCACAGCAGACTCGCACGTCAGCACACAACGGACCTTGATCTTGGCGATGCCCGCTGCGATGAGAGCATCGATCGCGCTATCACCTAGATCGTCACCGGTTTTTGCGATGACTTTGCCATCAGAATCAATCGCGTTCTCAGCGAGCTGCCGAGCGTACGACGAGGTTTCAGCGTGCGGATCTTTAACCAGCACACCGTTCTCGATCGTCGCAATCGGCATCGAGACACCACGTTCGGTGCCGCAATTCTCCTCGCGGACGATGACATCTTGCGATACGTCGACAAGTCGACGAGTCAAATAGCCCGAATCAGCGGTACGTAGCGCAGTATCGGCAAGACCCTTGCGAGCACCGTGGGTAGCGATAAAGAACTCCGCCACCGACAGACCTTCGCGATAGGAAGCCTTGATCGGGCGAGGAATGATCTCGCCTTTCGGGTTCGCCACAAGTCCACGCATACCGGCAATCTGGCGCAGCTGAAGCATGTTGCCGCGAGCACCGGAGTTGACCATCATGAAGACCGGATTGTCTTTAGTGAAGTTCGCCTCGGTCGCCTTAGCCACCTCTTCAGTTGCCTTGGTCCATACCTCGATGAGCTCCTGACGGCGCTCGTCGGCGGTGATCACACCACGCTGATACTGCTTCTCGATCTTATCCGCGTCACCTTCGTAACGAGCCAAGATTTGTGGCTTGCTCGGCGGCGCCGAAACATCTTCGATCGCGATGGTGACACCAGCGCGCGTTGCCCAATAGAAGCCCTTAGCCTTCAGCTCGTCCAACGAAGCGGCGACCTGAACCTTCGAATAGCGCTCCGCGAGATCGTTCACGATCGCGCCGAGTTCCTTCTTCGACACTGGGTAGTTAATGAACCGGTAATCCATCGGCAAAGTCTCGTTGAAGATCACTCGGCCAAGCGTCGTTTCCAGCAATAGCGCCGAACCGGGCTCCCAACCTTCAGGAGCAACCCATTTTTCGCCATCTTTACCGTTATCAACGGACTGGAAATCGTGCAATCGGATCCGGCACCTCGCATTCAACGCGAGCTTGCCGATGTCATAGGCCATGATCGCCTCGGCGTGCGAGGAATACACATCACCCTCGCCAGCACCGCCATCGACAAGATTCGACAGATGGTAAATGCCGATGATCATGTCCTGCGTCGGAGCAGTGATCGGGCGACCGGATGCCGGGCTCAAGATGTTGTTACTGGACAACATCAAAATCCGGGCCTCGGCCTGCGCTTCTGACGACAGCGGCAAGTGCACCGCCATCTGGTCACCGTCGAAGTCTGCATTGAATGCGGTGCAGACGAGTGGGTGAATCTGGATCGCTTTACCTTCGACCAGCTGTGGCTCGAAAGCCTGGATACCTAACCGGTGCAGGGTTGGTGCGCGGTTAAGCATGACTGGGTGCTCGGTGATGACCTCTTCCAGGACGTCCCACACCTGTGACCGGGCGCGCTCCACCATCCGCTTGGCGGACTTGATGTTCTGCGCATGTTGCAGATCGACCAGACGCTTCATGACGAACGGCTTGAATAGCTCCAACGCCATCAACTTCGGCAGACCACACTGGTGCAGTTTGAGCTGTGGACCGACCACGATGACCGAACGGCCAGAGTAATCAACACGCTTGCCCAGCAGGTTCTGACGGAACCGGCCCTGCTTGCCTTTGAGCAGATCCGACAGTGATTTCAGTGGGCGGTTGCCAGGTCCGGTGACCGGCCGACCGCGGCGCCCGTTGTCAAACAGCGCATCCACGGACTCCTGAAGCATCCGCTTCTCGTTGTTGATGATGATCTCCGGAGCACCCAGATCAAGCAGTCGCTTCAACCGGTTATTGCGGTTGATGACGCGGCGATACAGATCATTTAGGTCCGAGGTCGCGAAACGGCCACCATCAAGCTGGACCATTGGGCGCAACTCTGGTGGTACGACAGGTACCGCGTTAAGAACCATCCCAGCCGGCGAGTTACCGGTGGCCTGGAAATGCGCGACGACTTTAAGTCGCTTGAGCGCACGAATCTTCTTCTGGCCCTTGCCATCGCGGATGATCCCGCGCAGCTTCTCAGCCTCGGCGTCAAGATCAAATTCCCGAAGCAAGGTCTGCAACGAGGAGGCGCCCATGCCGCCCTCGAAATACTCACCGAAACGATCAGTTAGTTCGCGGTACAGCATCTCGTCAACAACAAGCTGGCCAACAACGAGCTTGCGGAAAGTGTCAGCGACTTCGTCGAGACGATCGATTTCGCGCTGGGAGCGCTCACGTAGCTGACGCATTTCGCGCTCGCCACCGTCGCGAACCTTGCGGCGAACATCTGCCTTGGCGCCTTCGGCTTCAAGCTCCGCCAGGTCAGTCTCGAGCTTCTTAGCACGAGCTTCAATATCAGCGTCGCGGGTGTTTTCCAGCTGCTTCTTTTCGGCGCTGATCTCAGCATCGACAGTAGGCAGATCACGGTGCCGAGCTTCATCGTCCACCGAGGTGATCAAGTAGGCGGCGAAGTAGATGATCTTTTCCAGATCCTTCGGCGCCACATCAAGGAGGTAACCGAGGCGGCTAGGCACGCCTTTGAAATACCAAATGTGGGTTACGGGCGCGGCGAGCTCGATGTGGCCCATCCGCTCACGGCGGACCTTGGTCCGGGTGACCTCTACGCCACATCGTTCACAGATGATGCCCTTGAAGCGGACCCGCTTGTACTTGCCGCAGTAGCACTCCCAGTCGCGAGTCGGTCCGAAGATCTTCTCGCAGAACAGGCCGTCCTTTTCTGGACGCAACGTGCGGTAGTTGATGGTTTCGGGCTTCTTGACCTCGCCGTGTGACCACGAGCGGATGTCGTCGGCCGAAGCCAGGCTAATTTTTAATTCATCGAAGACGTTTACGTCGAACACGTATTTTTGTCCCTCTTGTAGCAGGTTTTATGGCAGCTAGTCGGCGGTACGCCTGATGCCAGGCGTACCACCGTGCGACTAACCGTCGAGATCGACGCTGCTCGGCTCACGCCGAGACAGATCGATGCCTAGTTCCTCCGCAGCGCGCGACACTTCGTCGTCGCTATCTCGCAACTCGACCGCTTGACCATCTGAGGAGAGCACCTCGACATTCAGGCATAGCGACTGAAGTTCCTACAGCAGCACCTTGAACGACTCGGGAATGCCCGGCTCGGGAATGTTTTCACCCTTGACGATCGACTCGTATACCTTGACGCGGCCAAAGATGTCATCAGACTTGATCGTCAGCAGCTCACGCAGTGCGTATGCAGCGCCATAGGCCTGCATCGCCCAGCACTCCATTTCACCGAATCGCTGGCCACCGAACTGCGCCTTACCACCCAACGGCTGCTGAGTGATCATGGAGTACGGACCTGTCGAGCGTGCATGGATCTTGTCATCCACCAAATGCGACAGCTTCAGGATGTAGATGTAACCCACCGCGATCGGCCCAGGGAATGGTTCGCCTGAACGACCATCGAACAGATTCGCTTTGCCGGTCTTGCCGACCATCCGGTTGCCATCACGGTTAGGGATAGTCGAGCCAAGCAGGCCAATAACCTCTTCCTCACGCGCACCATCAAAAATCGGGGTGGCGGTATTGGTGCCTGGCGCGGACTCGAAAGCATCCTCGGGGAGGAGATTAGCCCACTCCGGCTTGCCGTCGACTTTCCAGCCCTGCTTAGCGATCCAGCCCAGGTGCGTCTCCAAAACCTGACCGACATTCATTCGTGATGGAACACCAAGTGGGTTCAACACGATATCGACCGGGGTCCCGTCCTCGAGGAATGGCATGTCCTCTTCGGGCAGGATTTTGGAAATAACACCCTTATTACCGTGGCGACCAGCAAGCTTGTCACCGTCGGTGATCTTGCGCATCTGAGCGACATACACCCGGATCAGTTCGTTGACGCCAGGAGCAAGTTCGTCGCCATCTTCGCGCGAGAACACGCGAACGCCGATGACTTTGCCGGATTCACCGTGCTTGACCTTCAACGACGTGTCGCGCACTTCGCGCGCTTTCTCGCCAAAGATCGCCCGCAGCAGTCGTTCTTCTGGGGTTAGCTCAGTCTCGCCCTTGGGGGTGACCTTGCCGACCAGAACGTCGCCAGCTACAACCTCAGCACCGATCCGGATGATGCCACGCTCGTCGAGATCCGCGAGGGCTTCTTCAGAAACATTCGGGATATCCCGAGTGATTTCTTCAGCGCCCAACTTGGTGTCGCGAGCATCGACTTCAAACTCTTCGATGTGAATCGAGGACAGGATGTCCTCGCGTACCAGGCGCTGCGACAAGATGATCGCGTCCTCGTAGTTATGACCTTCCCACGGCATGAACGCCACCAACAGGTTGCGGCCAAGTGCGAGTTCACCACCATCGGTGCATGGACCGTCAGCGATCATCTGGCCTTCTTCGACCCGCTGTCCCTCACTGACCAGGACCCGCTGATTGATACAGGTGCCCTGATTGGAGCGAGTGAACTTGTGCAGACCGAACGTTTGGCGAGTGCCGTCATCGGCCATGATCGTGATGTAGTCAGCAGCGACTTCTTCGACGACACCGCCCTTTTTGGTGATCAGCACGTCACCGGCATCCATTGCCGCGCGCAGTTCCATACCAGTGCCCACAAGTGGCGCTTCGCTGCGCAACAACGGCACAGACTGACGCTGCATATTGGCGCCCATGAGCGCCCGGTTTGCATCGTCGTGCTCCAGGAACGGAATCATCGCGGTCGCGACAGAGTTCATCTGACGCGGCGAAACGTCCATATAGTCGACTTGGTCGGCGTCGATCA
The DNA here is from genome assembly GCA_039923595.1 of Antricoccus sp. Classification (GTDB taxonomy): domain Bacteria; phylum Actinomycetota; class Actinomycetes; order Mycobacteriales; family Antricoccaceae; genus Antricoccus. The sequence continues at coordinate 8,139 of JBDTCL010000034.1, forward strand.
GGTCGACCTCGCCGCCCTTCTTGCGGACCAGAACGCGGTCTTCGATGAACTTGCCATTGGCGTCAATCGGTGCATTCGCCTGGGCGATCACATGCCGATCTTCCTCGTCAGCAGTCAAGTAATCGACCTGGTCGGTCACCACGCCGTCGGTAGCCTTGCGGTACGGCGACTCGATGAAACCAAACGGATTCACTCGGGCAAATGACGCGAGTGAACCAATCAGACCGATGTTCGGGCCTTCTGGAGTCTCGATCGGGCACATCCGGCCGTAATGCGACGGGTGAACGTCACGAACCTCCATACCAGCACGCTCACGAGACAGACCGCCTGGACCGAGCGCCGAAAGACGACGCTTGTGGGTCAGTCCGGCAAGCGGGTTGACCTGGTCCATGAACTGCGAAAGCTGGCTGGTGCCGAAAAATTCGCGGATCGAGGCGACGACCGGGCGGATGTTAATCAGCGTCTGCGGCGTGATGGCCTCGACGTCCTGAGTTGTCATCCGCTCGCGAACCACGCGCTCCATGCGGGACAAGCCCACTCGGATCTGATTCTGAATCAGCTCGCCAACAGTGCGCAAACGACGGTTGCCGAAATGATCAATGTCATCGACATCGAAGCCTTCGTCACCGGCATGAAGATGCACGATGTACTCGATGGCAGCAACAATGTCGGCCTCAGTCAACACACTGTCCGCTGGCGGCAGATCAAGCTCGAGCTTCTTGTTGATCTTGTAACGACCAACCTTTGCCAGGTCGTACCGCTTCGGATTGAAGAAGAGATTCGACAGCAGCGTCTTCGCCGAATCACGCGTAGGTGGCTCACCTGGACGCAGCTTGCGGTAGATATCCAGCAGCGCCTCGTCCTCAGTAGCGATGTGGTCCTTTTCAAGGGTAGCCAGCATCGTCTCCGACCACGAGAAATGCTCGCGGATCCGGTCTTCGCTCCAGCCGAGAGCCTTGAGCAGAACGGTGACTGGCTGCCGACGCTTGCGGTCGATGCGGACACCGACCGTGTCGCGCTTGTCGACATCTAGCTCAAGCCAGGCACCGCGGCCTGGGATGACCTTTGCGCCGTAGACATCCTTGTCAGTCGCCTTGTCAAGGGTGCGATCGAAATACACGCCTGGTGAGCGGACCAACTGCGAGACCACAACACGCTCGGTGCCGTTGATAACGAACGTCCCGATCGGGGTCATGATCGGGAAGTCGCCCATGAACACGGTCTGGCTTTTAATCTCACCAGTGCTGTTATTCATGAACTCAGCGGTAACGAACAGCGGTGCGCTGAAGGTCATATCTTTGTCTTTGCACTCCTCGAGGGATGCCTTGACTTCTTCAAACCGTGGGTTTGAAAAAGACAGCGACATCGAGTCTGAGAAGTCTTCAATGGGTGAGATCTCTCCAAGGATCTCCTCCAAACCGCTTTTCGCGGTAGGGTCGTCGCTCGTCCGGGCGCGCCACGCTTCATTACCTACGAGCCAGTCAAAGCTCGAGGTTTGCAAAGCGAGGAGGTCAGGTACCGCAAGTGGTTCGCGAATTTTCGCGAACGAGACGCGTTTGGGAGCTCCAGGTATGGGCTGACCATTAGCGCCAACAGCGGCGGACGGGCGGACGATGGTCGTTTCGGGGCGGGAGCCTGCCAAGATGGGTCCTTCCGAGGACTTGCGTCTGCAAATTTACGAAGCGCGCGTTCCGCCTCTTCAGTGCCTGCTTATCGGTCGG
>JBDTCL010000035.1:0-10983 GCA_039923595.1 Antricoccus sp.
AGCCACACCGCGCGGCTGGCGGCGGGCCAGTTGCTGCCTGCTTTATCGGGTCGGTTCAGCGATGCCCGCTCCCATCTGCGGCGACTGCATGTTCCACCGCGATTATGTCGTCCTCGAAACCGCCTTCGTTGGGCGTGTCGATGATGCGCACTTGCGTGATGCTGGTTCGGCGGGTGACGTTTAAGATGATGGCGTGATCGCGCCCGACCGACTTGCCGCTGACCGCTGCCCCGGAGTGTTGCGACCGCACCTCGCCGCCGATGGCGCAGTGGTGAGGGTACGCATTCCCGGAGGCCAGATCACTGTCGCAGCACTCGTTGGGTTATCGCAATTGTCCAGTCAGTTCGCGGATGGACATATCTCGTTGACCTCGCGGGCGAATCTGCAATTGCGTGGGATCGAGGCCCGCGATGGATTGGTGCCTGCGGCACTGGCCGATGGCTTGTACCAACTCGGGCTGGTGCCCTCGGTATCGCACGAGCGGGTTCGGAACATCCTCGCGTCGCCGATGAGCGGGCTCCTGAACGGTTCTGCGGATCTGCGGCCACTGGTGAGAGAGTTGGACGCTGCGCTGATCGATGCTGCGCTGCTTGCTGACTTGCCGGGCCGATTTCTTTTCGCGTTGGATGACCGGGGTGATCAGCTCGCGAGCGGCGCCGATTTGACCTATTTGGCCCGCAGCCCCCAGCAGGGCGTGATTCTGGTCGGCGGCTATGAGATCCACGTGCAACGCGACGATGCGGTGGGCGCACTTATCGCCCTCGCCGCGGCATTTGTGCGATCGCACGGAGCCACTTGGCGGATCACCGAATTACCCGATGCGGGTGCGCAGTTGCTCAGCGACGTTGGTCTCGATGCAAAGGTCGCTACCGAACGTACCGCGTGGCGTAGTGAAAGTTATGTCGGCCTGCTCGCGCCGGGTGTCCTAGGGACGCATCCTCCGCTGGGCTTGCTGCGGACCGAGCACGTCGCCGCGATTGGCGCGATTGCGGGGGCGTCGCAGCTCATCGTGACTGCGGGGCGTTCGCTCATCATGCGCCCAAAGACAGCCGATTTCGCCGCTCTGACTGGATCCGGACTGGTCATCGATCCCGCGTCGCCATGGCTATCGGTGTCGGCATGTACCGGTGCCCCCGGGTGCGCCAGTGGTACCTTCAGCAGCCGAGATGAGGCGCGGCGAATCGTCGCTGCTGGTGTCACTTGCCGGGTACATGTCACTGCATGCGCCCGCGGCTGCGGAAGTCCAAATGCCTCCTTCATCGCCGTAACTAGCGCGCAGACGGATGTGACATGAGCGACCAACCACCGAGAATTTATGAGTACGAGACAAGTGGAACCGAGATATATATCGGATCTTTCGCAACGATTCGCGCTGAGGCTGACCTGAGTGGTATTCCCGCAGATGCGCGGACCACCGTGGTGCGAATGATCCACGCTTGCGGCCAGGTCGATCTCGTTGCCGACGTTGCGGTCCATCACGAACTTGTCGATGCGGCAAGGAGCGCTCTCAATGGTGGTGCCGCGATCTTCACTGATGCCATGATGATCGCTTCAGGCATCACCCGCAAGCGGCTCCCAGCTGAGAATGAAGTTGTCTGTACGCTGCGTGATCCAGAGGTTGCGCAGCGTGCGGCGCAGTGGTCCACGACGCGCTCGGCCGCGGCAGTATCGCTGTGGGATGAACGTTTGGCTGGCGCTGTGGTGGCGATTGGGAACGCGCCGACCGCGCTATTTCGGCTACTGGAGCAGATCGCCGCAGGGGGCCCGCGACCGGCCGCGATCATCGGGGTGCCGGTGGGCTTTGTGGGTTCGGCCGAATCCAAACGAGCTTTGACTGAGTTCACCCCAGCGATTCCATACCTGGTCGTGCACGGAAGACGGGGTGGATCAGCGATGGCGGTCGCGGCAATTAATGCGCTCGCCCAGGAGCGGGAGATCTGATGTCTGCAATCGAACCTGGTCGTCTCTACGCCGTTGGCGTCGGACCGGGCGATCCCGAACTTATAACGGTCAAGGGCGCTCGGCTCATAGGCGCTGCCGATGTCGTGGCGTATTACTCCGGCACCAAGCGGCAGTCGCTCGCCAGGTCGATCGCCGCCGACTTCATCTCTGCCGGTACTACTGAAGAACTGTTGGCCTATCCGGTGACCACCGGTCAGACCGAACATCCTGGTGGCTACTTCGGCGCCATGGATGACTTTTATGACGATGCTGCAGATCGGCTGCGGCAGCATTTGAGCGCAGGCCGAACGGTCGTCGTGCTATCTGAGGGCGATCCGTTGTTTTATAGCTCCTTCATGTATCTGCATGATCGACTGGCGACGGAGTTCTGTTGCGAGATCGTGCCGGGAGTCACCTCAGTGTCCGCGACATCAGCAGCAGCGGCGACACCGCTGGTCCGGCACGAGGATGTGTTGACCATCCTGCCGGGAACATTGCCGCGTCCGGAGCTTGCGCGCCGCCTCGCTGATACCGACGGTGCCGCGATTATGAAATTGGGTCGCACCTTCGAAACCGTGCGCGCCGCGGTGATTGAGGCGGCCCGACTCGACGATGCGGTCTTTGTCTCGCGCGCATCAACCGATCAGCAGCAAGTGTCGCCATTGGCTGAGGTTAATCCCGCAAATGTGCCATATATGTCGATGATCGTCATCGCGGGCAAGGATCGGCGCGCCGATTCTGCGAACCGTTATCAACCCACGGTCACTGAGAATGTCGGCTCAGACGCAGCCGAGTTGCTGATTATCGGACTCGGTCCCGGACCCGGGCGCTGGCTGACTCCAGAAGCGAGCGCTGCACTGTCCGGAGTCGAGCATGTCGTTGGATATGCGCCTTATGTTGATCGGGTACCGCAACGCGAGGGTCTGCAACGCCATCCGTCGGGCAACACTGTGGAGGTTCATCGAGCTAGTTTCGCTCTTGATTTGGCACGGGGCGGCGCACGGGTGGCGATCGTCTCCGGTGGCGATGCTGGAGTTTTCGGGATGGCGGCTGCCGTTTTTGAAGCCGCCGAGGATGACCGCTTTGCTGGAGTGCCTATTCGAGTGCTGCCGGGTTTGACTGCTGCCCACGCGGTTGCGGCGCGGGCTGGGGCGCCGCTTGGTGCCGATTATGCGGTGATGTCGTTGTCGGATCGGTTAAAGCCTTGGACGGTGATCGGCGAGCGGCTGCGCAAGATCGCTGAAGCAGACCTGGTGTTGGCGATCTACAACCCTCGATCTCGGGCACGACCAGATCAACTCCAAGACGCACTAAAGATTCTATATTCTGTGCGATCAGCGCACACAGTCGTGATCGTCGGTCGTGATGTCGGTCGCAGCGACGAGTCGCTCACGGTCACTACCCTCGCCGATCTTGATCCGCAGACAATCGACATGAAGTGCCTGCTCATCATCGGTAACTCCGCGACGCGGATCACCGCGAGCGGCCAGGTTTGGTCGCCGCGCTTCGTTCCTGGCTCCGCGGATGGAGTATCTCGGTCTGATATCAAGACTTAACAGTTAACCAACATGCAATAAGCTCGCTTTACATATGTTTCTTGTGAAGTGAGGTAGTTGGATGCGAAATCGACGACACATGCAGGCAGTAATTGGCGCGGCGCTCGCGCTGACGGTGGTTGCTGGCTGCTCGACTAAAGGTGCTGGCGCGGGCGGTGAGAAAACGGGCAGCGACGGAGTGAAAACCGATTACGGCGTGACTAAGGACAAGATCGTGCTGGGAGATCTCACCGACCACTCCGCCGCATTCAAGATCTCCGGTTTGAGCCTTGCCCACGGTTACGAGGTGTGGGTCGATGAAGTCAATAAGGCGGGCGGCATTTGCGGTCGTCAGATCGCCATCGACTCCAGGGATATGGGTTATGTCACCGAGAAGGCGGTATCGCTCTATGCCGGCATGAAAGATGACGTGCTGGGAATGATCAACCTGCTGGGTTCGCCGATGATTGCCGCGTTGAAGTCCAGCTTAGTTACCGATCAAATGGTGTTCGTGCCGGATTCCTGGGCATCGTCAAATCTCGATACCGAGCTGGCAATGATGATTGGCGGATCGTACGACATCGAAATCATCAATGGGCTGTCCTATCTGCAGTCCGCTGGCAAGATCTCCGATGGCGATAAAATCGGGCATATTTATGTGGACAGTGAGTACGGCCAGAATGGTCTGGTCGGTAGCAAGTTCTATGCCGAGAAGCATGGCATGAAGATCATCGAGGCCAAGCTGACCGGCAGCGATGTGGACTTAGCACCGACGATCACCAAGATGAAGAGCGAAGGCGTCAAGGCGTTGTTGCTAAGCACGACGCCCACCCAATCTGGTGCAGCGGCAACGCAGTCGCAAAATCAGGGTTTGGACGTTCCGTTGCACGGAAATAATCCGTCATTCGACTCGACCTTGCTCGATACCCCCGCAGCAGGGGCGTTAATCTCGCAGTTCACGATGAGTAACTACGCGGTCCCGTTCTCCGATCCCGCGATGGCCAAGGTCGCTAAAGCCTATGTCGCGAATACAACCGATCCGCCAAACAAAACCGCTGCATACGGGTATTCCTCAGGACTGGTGTGGCAACAAATTCTCGAGACGGCCTGTGCGGACAAGGATCTGACGCGGCCGAATATCGTAAAAAAGGCGAATGCTCTGAAGGAAATCGATACAGGCGGGATCACCTCGAAGCTCGATTTCTCGTTGAAGGGCCAACCGTCGTCCCGTGCATCTTTCATCCTGAAGCCAGACAAGGGAAATGCTGGAGGTCTGGCAACTGTGAAGCCAGACTTCGCCTCAGCCGAGGCGAAAGCATACAAGACGCCCTTTCAATAATTCGATAATTATTTTCTTCGCCGTTGACGCCCATAATTCTATAGAATTATGGGCGTCAGTGTTGTCGGTTGAGGAGTCTGCGCATGTTCACATTGGACCCGGAAGAAAAGGCAATCGTCGAAGCGGTCGCCGCATTTGTCGATAAGGACGTCAAACCCCGAGTCCAGCAGATTGAGCACGCCAACGAATATCCGACTGAGTTCATCGAGCAGATGAAGCAGATGGGGATTTTCGGTCTGGCTATCCCGGAGCCTTATGGTGACGGCAAAGTGTCGACGCCGTGCTACGCCATGGTGACCGAAGAACTTGCCCGCGGCTGGATGAGCCTCGCTGGCGCGATGGGCGGGCATACTGTCGTCTGCAAATTGCTGCTCGACTATGGCACCGAGGAGCAAAAGCAAAAATACCTGCCCCGGATGGCGACTGGCGAGATGCGCGCAACGATGGCGTTGACTGAGCCCGGCGGCGGCTCTGATCTGCAAGCGATGCGGACAGTGGCACGCAAAGATGGTGACGACTATGTCATCAACGGCTCGAAAACGTGGATCACCAACGCACGCAAGGCAGGCGTGGTCGCCCTGTTGTGCAAGACCGATCCCACCACAACGCCAGCACATAAGGGAATCAGTATCCTGCTGGTCGAGAAAGTTCCAGGTTTTGAAGTCTCCAAAGACCTGCCAAAGCTTGGCTATAAGGGTGTGGAGAGTTGCGAGCTCACATTTGCCGACTGTCGTGTGCCCGCCGATGCACTGCTCGGCGGCGTCGAAGGTAAAGGATTCGCCCAAATGATGCGCGGCTTAGAGATCGGCCGAATCCAAGTTGCCGCGCGAGCCACCGGGGTCGCGCGTGCAGCTTTCAATGATGCACTCAAGTATTCCCAAGAACGTGAAAGCATGGGCAAACCGATCTGGAAGCACCAGTCGGTCGGTAACCACTTGGCGAATATGGCGACGAAACTTACTGCTGCCCGGCAGCTACTGTTCCATGCTGCGCAGTGCTATGACTCCGGAGATCGCTCTGATCTTGAGGCTGGCATGGCCAAATTATTCTGTTCTGAGACGGCGATGGAAGTCGCTCTCGATGCGATCAGGGTGCACGGCGGCTACGGGTACTCGACCGAGTTCGATGTCGAGCGCTATTTTCGCGATGCGCCGCTGATGATCGTCGGTGAAGGCACCAACGAGATTCAGCGCAATGTCATCGTCCGCCAACTCGTCCAACGCGGCGGTCTCTGAGCAGAACCGGCTCCGGCGACGCGCATCTCGCTAGTTAAAACCAGTCGCGACAGCATGCCGTAACTGATGCACCGGCGCAGCACTGCTGCGGCGTCCGGTTTGCGACTGATAGATATCGCGGCAGTGACCGGTACATCCTCCGGAATGGGATTGCACGCGGCGGTTGGACTTGATCAAGCACGCCGTTCAGGTGGTCGCCGCGATGTGGACACGACTCGCGCTGGCGCGCTTAGAGAGACCGCTTAGCAAGCTGGCTGCGACATCGACGTACGAGCACTCGACGTCACAGAGTGCTGGCGCCTCGATAGTCGCAGCCGCGACGTCGCCGTATTTTTCAGTTCCGCTGGCAAACTTCCCGGGCCGCGGTAACTTTTGTCGGTTTGTCGCTGGATGACGTCGATGGCGCGGCCTGTGGGCACGATTGCTGCCGCTGAAGGACCTCCTCCAGAGGGACCGATAGTGTGGGCGGCATGACTGATGAGGTGCTTTACGAGGTTACTGACGCCATCGCGACCATCACGCTCAATGCTCCCGATCGAATGAACACGATCTCAGCGGCAATGCTCGATGCGATATCAATGCGGTTGATCGAGGCTGATCGTGACCCGGAGGCGCGGTGTGTGATTCTTACCGGATCCGGACGCGCGTTTTGTGCTGGTCTAGACCTGAAAGCCCAATCGAAGTCCGAGTCGGGATCACTGGGCAATCTCGGTACCGGTTCGGGGGCTCCGGGTGAGCTTGACATGCGAACTGCGCCACCGATCGTTCTGCATAATTTGGACACCCCGACGGTGTGCGTGTTGAACGGCGGCGCGGCAGGTTACGGGCTTGATCTCGCGCTCGGCTGCGACCTTCGGATCGCCGCTGCGTCCGTCAAGCTCAATACCGGATTTGCCAAACGCGGAATCTTGCCCGAAAGCGGTGGCACCTGGCTACTGCCGCGGATGATTGGCTATCCGAAGGCGGCTGAGATCGCGTTCCGCGGTGGCACATTGACCGCGGCGCAGGCGCTTGAGCTCGGGGTCGTTAACCACGTCGTGCCCGACGCGGAGTTGGCGACGTTCGCTGGCGAGATTGTGGCGGAGATTGCCGCTAATGCGCCGCTGGCTGTCAGGGCGATCAAGCGGATGATGCGCGCAGCGCAGAGCGAGACATTTGAACAGAATGTCCATCATGTGTACCTGCAGTTGTTGCCGTTGCTGCGCACCGACGACTTTAACGAAGGCGTGAATGCGTTTCTCGAAAAGCGCGAGCCGAAGTTCAACGGCCGATAACCAAGCGGTCGCGCCCAGCGAGATCAATTTGTGGATGTGGCTCCCTATCGCCGGAGCTCACCGAAAATTGTTGATCTGGGATTTGCGCGTGACCCTTTCGTTGCGTGTAAGCGGCCAGCGCCTGAGTGGTCTTTGGGTAGGCAAATCCCGGATCGACGCTCGCGCAGCTTAAAGCCTGAGTTGATCTGGCAGAGCACGGCTGCGGGCCCATCGAGCTGCGGATTCATCGACGACGGGCTCCGGGCAATCTCTACCGGTAGAATATTCACAATGACTTCACTTCGACAGATCGTTCTGGCCATTCTGGTCGCGCTGGGAGCTTTACTTGTCACCGCAGGCTGTGGAAGCTCCAGCGCTGAGGAGACCGTCGCGTCGCAGAGCGGTGATTCGGGCACCTCGGGCAGCGCGGTCGGTGGCAAAAACTTCCCTGACGTGGTCAAAGTGGCAGCCAAGCGCACTGCCGATGGCGTCTTCTCCTTCGACGTGACAATGACTTCGCCGTACGACACGGCGAAGCATTACGCCGACGGCTGGCGAATCAGAAGCGCAGACGGCACCGTATATGGCGAAAAGACCCTCGACCACGACCACGCAAGCGAACAACCCTTCACCCGCACCCAAACCGGCGTCAAGATTCCAGCAGGAGTCACCAGCGTCGTGGTGGAGGGTCGCGATATTGACAGTGGTTACGGTGGCGCTACGGTAACGGTGCAATTGCCGACCACTTAAGCGAAGTCCGGTCGCGCAGCGTCGGCCAATCGTAGGATCGTTGACGATGTGTCGCACATGATCGTCGTTAGCCTGAAAGCTGTTGGCGAGCACTCGGACGCCGCAGCATGCGGACTGAAAATAAGGAGCACAAGAGCGTGACTGACTTTGCTACTCTGCCTGATGATCTGCCAGTGCCGCATGATGACGGCGCAGCCGAGCATCTGCGTGGCCAACTGATGCCAGAGCTGACCCTGCACTCGAATGACGGCAGGAGCGTGAACCTGGCCGATTTGGGCGCCGGGCGCACAGTGATCTATCTGTATCCGCTCACCGGTCGGCCTGGAGTAGATCTGCCAGCAGGTTGGGATGCGATCCCAGGTGCACGCGGCTGTTCCACGGAAGCGTGTGATTTTAGAGATCACTTCGCAGATCTGCAAGCCGCTGGTGCCGCTCGCGTCTGGGGACTGTCCAGCCAAGATTCTGATTATCAAAGCGAAGTTGTGGCGCGACTCGACCTGCCGTTTGCGATGCTCAGTGACCCGTTGTTCGCTCTAGGAGACCGACTCGGTCTGCCAACCTTCGCGCCCGCAGGGCATGCCAAGCTCTACAGCAGGCTCACGCTGGTGGTCCGCGATTGCCGGATCGAGCACGTGTTCTATCCGATTTTCCCGCCCAACACACATGCTCAGCAAGTCCTCGCCTGGTTGCGCGACAACACCACCGACTGAGCGCCTGACTTGGTGCGGCGCATCCGCACGGAAGATCTCGGATGGCAGTTATCTCAGGACACCGACGCTCAATGGACGCGGCCAGGTGCTGGCTAGTGGATCGAGTAGGCAGGCAGCGGCGGCGTTCTTAGAGTGCTGCCTTTTCTTTGACCTGACGCTTGATCCGGTTCAGCATGCCGCCCATCCCGTTGAGCCGCAGCGGGCTGATCGCTTCACCCAGTGACAGTCGCTGTGGGAGGTCCATTGGAACATCGATAAGTGCCTGTGCACTCATCCCGTCCAGGCCCTCGCTCAGAATCCCGGCGAAACCACGCGTGGTTGGCGCTTCGCGCGGCGCAGAGAAAAATAGTCGCACGGTCGCGTCGGGCCCGGTGCCGTCGACTTCAGTCAGCAGAAAAATGGGAGATTGGCATTCCGGTACCGGTTCGAGCAGTTCTGGATGCTCGGCGTACCGAGCCGGCAGCTCAGGCAGTTCCTTGCTGAACTCCAACAGCAACGTCAAACGGTCCGAAATACTCAATTCATGGAAATCCCGCGCGATGTCCGCAAGCGTGTCGGGCAAGTCGGCAGTTATTGGTTCTGTCATTGGTTGCTCCCCGGTCGGGCGTGCGTAATTAGGCGGGCAGTTCGCCTGGTGCTTCGCCTTTGACAATCGGAACGCGCACCGCGTTACCCCACTCCGTCCACGATCCGTCGTAGTTACGGACCTTTTCGAACCCGAGCAGATGGTGCAACACGAACCAAGTGTGGCTTGAGCGTTCGCCGATCCGGCAGTACGCGATGACGTCGTCCGAAGGAGAAAGCGATTTCTCGTCCTGATAGATGGACTCCAACTCACCGCGTGATTTGAAGGTGCCGTCTTCGGCTGCTGCACGAGCCCACGGGACCGACTCCGCGGTCGGAATGTGCCCGCCGCGCAGCGCTCCTTCTTCGGGGTAATCGGGCATATGGGTGCGTTCACCGGTGTATTCCTGCGGTGATCGCACGTCGATCAGCGGTGATCCAAAGTGCCCGAGAACGTCCTCTTTGAACGCGCGGATCTGGTTGTCATCGCGGGTAACGACGGGGTATTCGGTCGGCGTGATCGTGGGTGCGTCGGTCGTCATTGGGCGGTCCTCGGCCTGCCACAGCGCCCGTCCGCCATCGAGCAGTCGCACATCGGGATGACCGAAAAGGGTGAATACCCACATGGCGTATGCCGCCCACCAATTGCTCTTGTCGCCATAGACGATCAAAGTCGTGTTTCGGCCGATACCTTTAGCTGACATCAGCTTCGCGAATCGTTCACCGTCGACATAGTCGCGAGTCACCGTGTCGTTGAGGTCCAGATGCCAGTCCACTTTGACCGCGCCGGGGATATGCCCGGTTTCGTACAGCAGTACGTCTTCGTCGCTTTCGACGATGACAATGTTTGGTTCGTCAAGGTGATCTGCCAGCCAGCTGGTGCTGACCAGGCGGTCGGGGTGGGCGTACCTCGCAAACTTGGGTGCGAGATCTTGGTCGATTATCATTTCGGCGCAACCTTCGAATCGATGCGGAAATCGACCCCTAAAAGATCTGAGACCTGCGCTGATGTGACGCCTACTGCCATGAAGAACTCCATATCGGACGTTAAGTAATGCACGATTCATAATACGCTGACGTCATTAGGCGGGCTGTCCGCCGAATTTCATCAGCACACGCGAGGCCCTGCAAACCACAGCTGTGGGTGGACCTAGCGACAAATACGACTTTGGTCTGCTCCTGCCTGTTGTTTGCAGGGAATGTGGGAAGAGTGCCGCTTGGTCAAGGAGGATCAGCAGGTGAGCCGAGAGGCTGAGCAGTCCAACCGCAGAATGCTGCGTGCGCGTGATGCGATGGATCGCCAATTTATCCAACCACTCGACATCGCGCGCCTAGCTCAGATCGCGCACGTGTCCGAGGCGCACTTCATTCGTACCTTCCGTGCGACTTTTGGTGAGACCCCGCACCGCTATCTGCAGCGTCGACGAATTGAGCGTGCCATGGCACGGCTGCGGCAGACCGACCACTCCGTCACCGACATCTGCATGGACGTCGGCTTTAGCAGCCTCGGCACGTTCAGCCGGACGTTCCGCGAGATCGTCGGTGTCTCACCACGCGCATACCGAGGTCGCAATAGTCCGATTGGCCACGTGCCGACACACTTCGGCATGGCCTGGTCAAGACCGAGCAGTTTCGGAGAAGTGTCACCGGACCCGG
>JBDTCL010000036.1:0-2736 GCA_039923595.1 Antricoccus sp.
AACTTGCCACTCAACAAGGCCTCAACGCCGATTCGGCGTTCTCTACTGCCTTCGGCAGCGGCACCAACAAGGACGGCTTTCAATCAGCGTGGATGTTTTATTGCACTGGCAAACCTTTTGAGGATCCGGCCGGTGAGGCTGATGCCAATCCGTACCAAAACGGAAAGTCGAATCAGACCGACCCGGTGCTGACCGGCAAGAGCACCGATATCGGCGTCTATGTCTGGGTTCCGAAGACAGCTTCAGCGGCCAAGAAATTCACTCAGACCGCGATTTCAACGATGAAAAATTGCCCCGGTAGCAATACCGGAACGGTGGGGTCTGGCAGTTCGAAACTAAATTATGTGGAAACAAACAGCCAAAAAGACTACTCAGATAGCGGCTGGAGCGGAAATGTCGTTTTCAACGACACGAAGTATTCTGATGGGACCAAGGCGATGATCGGTTCATTTGTCGTCTCGAAGGCCAATACCGTCGCTATGACCAACTTGTACGACTACCAGTACTCCAGTGCAGACACATCTCAAAGCAAGATGCAGGACGCCATAAAGAAATTCCTATCAGCCCTCAAGACGAACTGATCTAGCCGACGAGTGCCCTCACGAGCCATCACCGCCGGTCAACTGCTCACACCCATTTCCTTGAGCAGTTGATCGGCCGCACCGAACGGATCTAATGATCCGGCCGCGACTGCTTTAGCGAGTTCGCTTGTGACCGTTGCCTGACTGCCAGAGTCTAGAAGTCGTTTGACTTCGGTGAGAACAAGCGCGGTGATCTCAGTTGCCGACCGACGTTCTCTACGTATGCGCAGCCGATCACCGTGCGAAAGCCAGCGTCGATGATCTGCCAGCGCAACGACGATCTGATCGATACCCGTGCTATTGAGCGCCGATGCAGAAATGACCGGTCTTACCCAACTATCGCTATCACTCGGCGGGGTATATCCAATTGCGCTTCGTAGCTCACGAACGGTCCGTGCCGCACCGTCACGATCTGCTTTATTAACCACGAATAGGTCAGCGATCTCGATGATCCCCGCTTTGGCCGCTTGAATTCCGTCACCCATCCCGGGTGCTACTAACACGATGGTGGAGTCTGCGAGCCCCGCGATGTCGATCTCGGCTTGCCCAACTCCGACCGTCTCAACCAGCACAATGTCAAATCCCGCAGCGTCAAGAACCCGCACTGCCTGCGGGGTAGCTGCGGCAAGTCCGCCCAGCTGCCCGCGGGATGACATCGATCGGATGAAGACGCATTGGTCCGTTGCATGCGCACCCATCCTGATCCGGTCGCCTAACAACGCTCCCCCGGTAAACGGCGACGATGGGTCGATGGCCAGGACTGCAACTCGTTTGCCTTGGGCGCGATAGCCGTCAATGAGCGAGGACGTGGTTGTCGATTTGCCGACGCCCGGCGCGCCGGTTAAGCCGATCACGTGTGCCCGGCCCACATCTGGACTCAGGTGCTCGGCAATTGCGCGACTGGCCGCGCTTTCGTTCTCGACCAGCGAAATCAGTTGGGCGATGGCTCGGTGTTGCCCATGACGGGCCCGCCCTACGAGCGCTGCGACGTCAGCTGAGTTGCCTGACGTCGCAGCTGCAGTGCTCATGCGATCGCTCAGTGTGCAGCAGCTGGCACGTCGAGCAGCAGTGCATCACCTTGGCCGCCGCCGCCGCACAGTGCCGCGACTCCCAGGCCGCCACCGCGCGCGCGTAACGAATAAATCAAATGTAGCGCCAGTCGAGCACCAGACATACCGATGGGATGCCCCAATGCAATGGCGCCGCCATCGATGTTGACCTTTTCGTCGGTAATACCAAGATCACGCATCGACTGGATACCGACAGCGGCGAATGCTTCATTGATCTCGATCAAGTCGAGGTCGCCCACAGACTTGCCGGCTTTGCGCAACGCGTGGTTGATGGCATTGGACGGTTGGGATTGCAAGGAGTTGTCCGGTCCAGAAACGTTGCCATGAGCGCCGATCGTAGCCATCGGAGTGATCGACAGTTTGGCGGCCATCTCGGAGCTCATCACGACGACGGCGCAGGCACCGTCGGAGATTTGCGACGCAGTTCCGGCGGTGATGGTGCCGTCCTTGGTGAACGCTGGTCGTAGCTTGCCCAGCGACTGTGCAGTCGTCTCGCTGCGCACGCCTTCGTCGGTGTCGAATACGGTCGGCTCACCTTTGCGCTGTGGGATCTGAACTGGCACAATCTCTTCGGCGAACCTGCCCTCTGCGATGGCTGCGGCAGCTCGCTGATGGGACCGTGCCGCAAACTCGTCCTGCTCCTCGCGAGTGATATTCAGACCACTGTTGTGATGCTCGGTGGACTCGCCCATCGAGATGTGATCAAAGGCGTCGGTGAGCCCGTCGAAGGCCATGGCATCTAGCACTTCGATCGCACCATATTTGTAGCCCTCGCGCGATTTTGGCAGCAGGTGCGGCGCGTTGGTCATCGATTCCATACCGCCGGCGACAATGATATCGAACTCACCCGCGCGGATCAGTTGATCAGCCAGCGCAATCGCATCAAGGCCAGAGAGACACACCTTGTTAATCGTCAGTGACGGCACATTCATTGGGATGCCGGCCGCAACTGATGCTTGCCGTGACGGGATCTGACCAGCGCCAGCCTGGAGTACCTGACCCATGATGACGTAGCCGACCTGCTCACCGGAAATTCCGGCCCGCTCAAGGGCGGCCTTGATCGCTAGACCACCAAGTTCGGCTCC
>JBDTCL010000037.1:0-5167 GCA_039923595.1 Antricoccus sp.
GACAGATCACCCGGTCATCCCTATCGAATACCTGATTGTGCAGCTATCACTCGCGGTCAGAGATGGCTTGGACCGAGACGAGGCACTCAAGCTGATCACCATCAATCCGGCCGAAATCCTTGGCCTAGACGATCGGGTGGGATCGCTCGAGAAGGGCAAGGATGCCGATATTGCGATCTGGTCCGGCGACCCCATCGACCTGATGCAGCGCTGCGAGCGGGTATATATCGACGGTCGGCACGTGTTCGAGCACGATTACGAGACAAACCTGCCTTGCGTCGCATCACAGTTCGAGAACGACTAACGAACCGGCCCGAGCATCGCCCATCTCTACGAGAAGGCGATGCTCGGATAATCGTTTGCTGCTTCGGCGGCGATGGTTTCCCGAAACTTCGGTGTGCCGCCGTTGTAGACCATATATCTGATCTTGCCAGCTTCGTGACCGGCGATGTTGGAGTTATAACCGGTGAACCAGCCCTGCGCTTTGCGCATCAGCATCATCTCGTACAACTCGATCACTTCGCGGTTCCAGGCGCTCGCAGTCTCATCGGTCGCATCGATGCGCTCGAAGCCACGAGATTTAGCGAACTGCATCAGGGCTGTGCACCAATTGACGCCGAGTTCGATGCCCCGCGGAAAGTTAGTGGTCGCCGCCGCACTCTGCGGGCCGTTAGGCATCAGCATGTTGGGAAAGCCGGGAACCTGCAAGCCGAACGAAGTGATTGGCCCATCAATCCATGTCTCGCGTAGCGTCTGGCCGCCGACTCCGCGGATTTCCATCCGATCAAAGGCTCCAGTGATGGCGTCAAATCCGGTCGCATAAACAATGACATCGAGTTCGATCTCACCCGCCGTAGTCTCGATGCCGCTTGCCGTTACCCGGACGATCGGCGTCTCTTGCAGATCAACTAACTTCACATTGGGTTTGTTGTAAGTTTCCAGATACTTTGTCTCTAGAGGCACCCGCTGCACCCCGAATCCGTGATCTTTCGGGATCAGTTTCTCAGCGATCTGCGGGTCATCGACGCGCGCTCGGATCCTATCGGCCATATAGGCGCTGAATTCGGCATTGGCTGCTTCGTCGACGAAGATATCCTTAAAGTTTGCTAACCAGATCCCAAAACCCGGCTGTTCATACAGGTCGTCCCACATCTCGCGGCGCTCTTGCTCGGAAACCTCAAAGAATGGCCGTCTATCGGGACGATGGATGAATCCGCCCGGTGTCCGCGAGCAAAGGTCAAAGATCTCCTCATATCGCGACTTGATGTCGGCCATTTCTTCCGGCGAGATGGTGCCATTGTGCAAGGGTGCCGTCCAGTTCGGACGCCGCTGAAACACGGTCAGCTCACTGGCGACCTCGGCGGCTCGCGGAATGAGCTGGATCGCGGTCGCACCGGTGCCGACAACACCGACTCGCTTCCCAACGAGGTCGGCCTTTTCCGTTGGCCAGTCATAGGTATGGAACGATGCGCCTTCAAAATCAGCAACACCCTGATAGGACGGCAACGTTGGCGCGGACAGCAAACCGACCGCGAGGATGAGAAACCGGCAGGTCATGGCGCGGCCATCAGCGAAATCAAGATGCCAGGTGTTCGTTGCTTCGTCGAACTGCGCTGAGCGCACCGTCAGTCCTAACTGAATGTGCTGAGCGAGATCGAACTTATCAACGACATATTTGACGTACCGCAGGTTCTCAGGCTGGCCGGAGAACCGCTCCTTCCAATCCCACTCCTGCAGAAGTTCTTCAGAGAATGAGAACCCGTATGTATAGCTTTCAGAGTCGAAACGTGCGCCAGGATAACGATTCCAATACCAGGTGCCGCCAACCTCGTCCCCAGATTCAACGATCGTGGCGTCGGTGCCTTGCTCGATCAGCTTGTATAGCTGATAGACCCCGCAGATACCCGCACCTACGATGATCGCTTCATGATCGATGTGGACTGGCTCAGTCATCTGCCGACTCCGTACGTTGGTTGGTCGTCCCGTTCTTTGATGCTAACTGTCGGCATGCATGCGTGCGTCCCGGCCTTCGACCACAGGACGAACGCAGCCGCAGAGGGGCCAGGCAGTCCCACCGGTGACGAGGATTGCGATTAGCGAGCGTGTGTGTTGTGAGGGAACCGGTCCGGACGGGGCGTAGCGTCTGGCCTACGAGCAGGAAGGCCCCAGATGCCCATACATAGGCGACACCCTCGCACAGCCGCACCCAAGAGAGCGCTGCCTGCATCGGAGCTCGCCTCAATGCAACTCGCGCTCGGCCGACCAGCACCCAAGGATGCGTTTCCAGGCGGACCAATCGCGGCGGACGTTGCTGCGGCCACGATCCGCTCTGAGCTGATGCTCGACGGCAACGCCCAACTGAATCTGGCCACGTTTGTAACGACGTGGATGGAGCCCGAAGCCGACGCGCTTATTGCCGACTGCCTTGACAAGAACATGATCGACAAGGACGAATACCCGCAGACGGCCGAGATGGAACGTCGCTGCATCAGCATGCTGGCCGATCTATGGCATGCGCCAGAACGCGGTGTGGGCTGCTCGACGACAGGTTCGAGCGAAGCGTGCATGCTAGCGGGACTGGCGTTCAAGCGGCGCTGGCAGCACGCGCGTGCGGCTGAAAAGAAGAGCACCGAGCGGCCCAACCTGGTACTTGGAATCAACGCGCAAGTGTGTTGGGAGAAGTTTTGCAACTACTTCGAAGTTGAGCCCCGTTTTGTGCCGATGCAGGGAGACCGGCTGCATCTGGATGCCGAAGAGGCGGTTGCGCGTTGTGATGAGAACACGATTGGTGTCCTTGCCATCCTCGGCTCGACCTTCGACGGGAGTTATGAGCCGGTTGCGCAGATCAGCGCGGCGCTGGACGCGTTTGAGAAGCGCACCGGGATCGATATCCCCATTCATGTTGACGGCGCGTCCGGCGCAATGATCGCGCCATTCCTTGATCCCGATCTGATGTGGGACTTTCAGCTGCCCCGGGTGGCCTCAATCAACACCTCTGGCCACAAGTACGGCAGGGTCTATCCGGGCGTGGGCTGGATTGTCTGGCGCGATGAAGAAGGGCTGCCCGATGATCTGATTTTCAAGGTCAATTACCTCGGCGGTGAGATGTCCACGTTCGCTCTAAATTTTTCCCGGCCCGGTGCGCAGGTGGTTGCTCAGTACTTCGAATTTCTGCGTCTGGGCCGTGCGGGATTCCGTGCAGTCCAGCAATCCTGTCGCGATGTCGCCACCTCATTGGCGGCCCGAATTGGCGCTATGGATGAATTCCAGCTGATCACCGACGGCAGTGAACTGCCAGTTTTCGCATTCGGAGTAGCCGAACAGGTGAGTACGTTCGATGTTTTTGATGTATCTCGCAGAATTCGCGAACGAGGCTGGCTGATACCGGCGTACAGATTTCCCGCCGACCGCGAGGATTTGCTGGCGTTGCGGGTGGTCATCCGGCAGGGCAATGTCGATCTGATGGATCTTTTCTTCGAGGATCTGACGCGCATAGTGGGCGAGTTGAAGCAGCAGTCCAGACCAAATGAAGCGCCGAAACGGACAGCATTTCACCACTGAATCCTTCGGAGGCCCGCACCTTGTCGACCGTTTCGCTCCGAACGCTGGCCGGATTACGGCGTGATCACCTGTAGCTGTCCGGTGGTGCGACTGAGTACGAAAATGCGCCCGGAGACCGGATCAGTCGCCACTGTATTGGGCTGCTGGACGGTGTCATAACGGCCGACCTCTTTGAGCCGGTTGGTGGCGGTGGACAGGCCTACGACTTCGTTGCTGGCAGTCAAGCTCACCCAGAGCAAATCGCGAGAGTCGTCATAAGTCACGCCGTACGGCGCATTGCCGAGTCTTGCCGTGTCCAACAGATCGAGGGACGGCACACCGTAGGTCAGCACGCTGCCACCGGTGGTGTCGAGGACATGCACGCGACCCTCACGTGAGGAAGCGATATGGGTGGGGCCGCTGCCTGCTGTGCGTCGAGCGAGCCGCTTACCGCTGACCACGTCGTACACGGACACCGTGAAAGCTCCGACGTCGATCGCGATCGCATTGTCGCCCACCGTCGTCACACCGCCAGGTTGAGTGAGGTCTGAGACGGTTCGAACGACCATGTTGTTGCGCACGATAGACAGTGTGCCGCCCATCTCGTCGGCCACCACGATGGTCCCGTCGGCAGCCTGGGCCGCATCGTGTGGGTACGTGCCGACCGCGGTTTCAGTGATCGCGCCGGTAGGCAACGCCACTTGGAGCAGGGCGTTGGCATCCTCTGCTGGTAGGAGAACTGGACCGCCGGGAGCAGCAAGCTGCAGGTGCCGGGCATGTCCTGGGATCGGTATCGAGAGCTGGACCTGACCGAACACCGGCTCGATCAGCAACAATCGCGTCGGTTCGCGAACTGCCACGGCTAGTAACCCGGTGACCATGTCGAACACGGCGCCTTCGGGCCCCGGCGCGAGATCGCGGACGACTCCGGCCGGGGTCCGCGAGGGAACGGGAGACTTCGCGGGTTCGGCGGCTTTTCGCTTGGCCGGAGGTTTGGTGCCGCAGCTAGCTACGACGACGAGACCGGCGCCGCCGACGACACTCAAGAATTGACGGCGGGTTGTCACGAGCTCATGTCCA
Organism: Antricoccus sp.; assembly: GCA_039923595.1. Lineage (GTDB taxonomy): Bacteria > Actinomycetota > Actinomycetes > Mycobacteriales > Antricoccaceae > Antricoccus. Next base: position 4,621 of record JBDTCL010000037.1, read on the forward strand.
TGTCATCGCCTTGCCGCATGTATCCATTCTCACTAATTAGCTAACCCGCTGGTTGTCGGTCGTCGCGCTTGGCTTGCAGCACGGCGAATGTGCAGAATGGCAAACTACTGGACCGCTCCGCGTAGAACTTCGTACGCTACGCGAGTGAGTGTCCATGAATTGATTTTGCGCCGACCGCGCCTCGATGACGAGCAAGTTGTCCGGAGCGCGGAGACCGAGCTTGCCGCGGATCACTTCGGCTTCCTGTTCTGGCCCGAGTTATCGTGGCCCGATCAACTCGCGCGGTTCGCCTGCGAGGAAACCGGTAGTGACTTGTTAGACCAGCGGGTGCGGTCGTCATTTTTCATCGCTGTCGTGCACGACCAGGTCGTGGGGCGAGCGTCGATCCGCCATGAACTCAACGATCACTTGCTCAATCAGGGTGGTCACATCGGATACGCCGTCCGGCCGCAGTTCCGACGGCGTGGATATGCCACTGCCATTCTGCAAGCAGCGTTGAACTATTTGGGCAGCCTTCAGGTGAGTCGGGCGCTGGTTACTTGTGACG